>CAZMTB010000081.1:0-24799 GCA_964569095.1 uncultured Aquificales bacterium | reverse complement strand
GAGGCTGCAGACTACCTGGTGGTCTTTGCCTGGAACCGGGTGGAGAACGCCAAGGGCTACCTGCTGTGGCTGAAGCTGGACGACGGCGAGGGCCACTGCTTCGAGGGCAACGCGGTGCTCTTTGCCGAGAACGGCCTGCTGGAGGCAGGTGACCTTGCGGGCATCTACTTCGTGCTCAACGAGGCGGGGTGGAACAGCCTTGTACCCTACGAGGTGAGCTGGCAGGTGAGCGCCCTGAGCGATCCGGAGGACATGGACAGCGTCATGGGCACCAGCGAGAGGCAGAGCTTCACCTTCAATCCCGCTCCGTGAGATCGTGAGGCGTGAGGCGTAAAGCGTAAGGCGTAAGGAGTGAAGCGAGAAGGCGGCTCGAAAGGGCCGCCTTCTTTTTGCCTTGATTTGGTGTGCCCTTTTGGGTAGGTTGGGGAGCTTGGGAGGTGGTGCAGGTGGAGATAGAGCGGATAGGCAGGTACAGGTACAGGGTTCCCGAGACCTACAGGGAGGGAATGAGGGTGCCGGGGCTGCTCTACTGCGATTCCAGCCTCTTCTCCGTGGTGAGGGAGGACGGCTCGCTGGAGCAGGTGGTTAATGCCGCCACCCTGCCGGGAATAGTGAGGGCCTCTTTTGCCATGCCCGACGTGCACTTCGGCTACGGGCTTCCCATTGGAGGGGTGGTTGCAACCGATCCCGGGGAAGGTGGGGTGGTCACCCCGGGGGGAGTGGGTTTCGACATAAACTGCGGGGTGAGGCTGCTTAGGGTTCCCCTCACCGAGGCGGAGGTGAGGCCGAGGCTGAGGGGGCTCGTGGACGCCCTCTTCAAGGCGATTCCCTCCGGCGTTGGCGTTGCCGGCCCCCTGAGGCTCTCCAGGGGCGAGATGAACCGCGTGCTCTCTAAGGGGGCATCCTGGGCGGTGGAAGAGGGATACGGCCTGGTTGAGGACCTGGAGAGAACCGAGTCCACGGGCGTTCTCTCGCAGGCGGACCCGGGAGAGGTGAGCCAGAAGGCCTACGAGAGGGGCAGGGACCAGCTTGGTACCCTTGGTTCTGGCAACCACTTTGCCGAGGTGCAGGTGGTAGACCAGGTGCTGCATCCCTCCAGGGCCGCCACCTTCGGGCTCGAGGAGGGCCAGGTTGCGGTGATGATACACTCCGGTTCCAGGGGGCTTGGACACCAGGTGTGCACCGACTTTCTGGGGGTGTTCGGCAAGGCCATGAAGAGGTACGGGATCTCGGTGCCAGACAGGCAGCTTGCCTGCGCCCCGGTGGAGAGCCCCGAGGGGGAGGCCTACATTGCGGCCATGAGCGCATCTGCCAACTACGCGTGGGCCAATCGCCAGGTCCTCTCCCACTGGGTGAGAGAGGTGTTTGAAGAGCTCTTTGGCGTTGCCCACCACGAGGTCTCACTGCTCTACGACGTGGCCCACAACATTGCCAAGTTCGAGAGACACGAGGTTGACGGAAGAGAGAAGAGGCTTCTGGTGCACCGCAAGGGTGCCACCAGGGCGTTGCCCCCTGGCCATCCCGAGCTTCCCTCCTGCTACGCCGGAACGGGCCAACCGGTGGTGATTCCCGGCGACATGGGCAGGGCATCCTTTCTCCTCTGCGGTGAGCCTGGAGCACGGGAGTGTTTCAACAGCTGTTGCCACGGGGCGGGAAGGGTACTCTCCCGCAGGGCTGCAAAGAAGGCGGCAAGGGGCCGTTCCATACTCTCCGAGCTGGAGAAGGCAGGGGTGATGGCAAGGGCCAAGGGCAGGGCCACCCTGATGGAGGAGATGCCCGAGGCCTACAAAGACGTCTCAAAGGTGGTGGAGGTGGTGGCAGGGGCGGGACTGGCGGTGCCGGTCTGCAGGTTGAGGCCCCTCTGCGTGGTCAAGGGATAGGTTTAGATGGCCGATTGGAGTTGTAGCACCTTACTTGAATGTGCGAGAGATTTGCGATACTGGAGTGTAGCCCGTTGAAGAGATGCCCGGAGGATGTCCTGTGAAACGCTGGAGTGCCATGCGGTTTTGGGGAGGAGACGGCCTTGAGTGAAGGCGGGAGAGAAGGGGGTGCCTTGCCCTTGCTTCCCAAGGGGAAGCCTCTTCACCAGAACCTTCGTTCCACCTTCGTGAAGCTCTCGAAGCTGTTGAAGGACCTGGAGGATGAGAGGTTCTCTGGATATCTGCGCCTGGATACCCCCGGGATGAGCGGGGTGGTCTTCTTTGAGCACGGGCGCATCTCGGGCGCCTACACCGATCCCCCCTCAAAGGATCCCATTCTCGCCTGCATCGAGGCGTCTGCAGAGGATGGATTCATCAACGTCTCCCAGTTGTCTCCCGAGGTGGTTTACATTCTCTCTTCGTCCCTTAAAGGTGAATACCTGTTCAAGGAACTTCCCCTGGAGATCGTGGACCTGGAGCGTTTCTGGGAGAGGATGAGGAGAATGGAACTAACCTGTTCCATCAGGGTGGAGGACGACGGGGAGCCCCTTTTCACCATACTCCTCTTTGGTGGAGAGATAGTGGAGTTTCTCTACGAAGGAGAGGGGGACCTCGACAGGGAGGAGGGAGAGCGACGGCTGGAGGAGCTGAAGAACTCTCCCACGGCAACCCTTTCCGTCTTTATGAGTCCTGAAGACAGGATGGCCATCTCCTTCGATCCCCAGGAGATAGTCCAGAACCTCTCTGAGATGTTCTCGGTGCTTCGGAAAGAGGTGGTGCGCAGGCTGGGAAAGGGCAGTTTTGACAGGGTCTTCAGGGAGGCCGCCCTGGAGCTGGCAGAGGAGTATCCCTTCCTGGATCCCTTTGCGCCCCAGGTGAGGATGACCGCCTCTGGCCTGGAGGTGGACGAGGACGTTGCCCTGGCAAACCTGCTCGAGGGGTGCAAGGCACTGGTGTCACGAATGAAGAGGTCTCTGGCAGAGAGGCTTGGGGCAGGGGAGGTGAAGGAGATTGAGAAGGAGGTTCTGGTGGAGCTCAGGCTGCTGAAGAACGTGAGAGAGGTGTTGGAGACCGGGTAGTTCTAAGGGAGGGTGTTTCGGATGGCGGGAGCGAAGGAGGGACTGAGACAGGCGGTTCTCACCGAGGAGCAGGGTCAGGAGGTGAAGAAGATTCTGAAGGACCTTCGCAGGAAGGCCCAGCTCAGCCTGGTGATCCTCCTCGACGTCAGCGGGCAGAGCATCGTTCACGCTGCCCGTAGCCGAAAGGCGGTGAGAAACGCCGTGTCTGCGCTGATCGCAGGCAACTTTGCCGCCTCTGCAGAGCTCTCCAAGCTGGTGGGAGAGACCATGTTCCGTTGTCTCTTCCACGAGGGGGAGAAGGTGTCGGTATATGCCTGCAAGGTGGGAGAGGGTTTCATTCTGCTCACCGTCTTTCCCTCGGAGGTGCGGTTCGGCCTGGTCAAGCTCTACACCACCCAGAGCATCCGGAAGCTGGAAGAGGTCTTGAAGGACGTGGGGGTTGAGCCGGAGGAGCCGGAGGAGGCAGAGGGCGAGGAGGAGGGGAGCTTCGAGGACGAGCTTGACATGTTGCTGGAGCAGTTCAAGCGGGAGTTCTCCATTGACTGAAGGGGAGGTGCGTGAATGAGCATAAAGGCCAAGATTCTCACCCTGGTGATCCTGCCGGTCTTCGTGGCATCGGCGCTCGTTGGAGGGGTGAGCATACACTTTCACACCAAGGTTCTCACGGAGCAGCTTTTGAAGGATGGCCAGACCCTTCTCTACACCCTCTCGGTGGCCTTGGAGGAGCCCGCGGTAACGCGGGACTTTGCCAAGATCAGGGAGGTGGTGAACGCCTACGGCTCCATGGAGAACCTCCTGCTCGTGGTGGTGGAGGGACCCAAGAAGACCTGGGCGTCTGCGCCCTCGGCGGAGGTTCCCGAGGAACTGAGGGAGGTGATACGCTCGAAGATGGGTGTCTCCAACGATGTGGCACGGTACTGGAAGATAGACCTGTCAACGGGGATAAAGAGTGGTTCCACCACCTACACCTCGGTCTACCTCTTCCAGAAGCCCATCATGAAGGGTTTTGAGGGAACCATCTTCCTGGTGATGCCCACCGCCTTCGACCTGGTGGTTAGCACCCAGAAGCTCCTTGCCACCTCCACGGGGATCATCGCAGGCGCCCTGGCCTTGCTGGTTGCCATGCTGGCGGCCCTGGTGGCCAGGGGCATAGCCCACAACATCATGTATCTAACCGAGGTGGCGGAGCAGATAAGCCTTGGGGACCTGGACGTGGAGATAAAGAAGCTGGGAGAGGACGAGTTTGGACGCCTGGCAGAGGCCCTGGAGAGGATGCGCCAGTCCCTGAAGGCGGCAATAGAGCGGTTGCGCAAGAGAAGCGCCGTTTGAGAGCGAGCCTTGGTATTAGCGGTTCTCTTTAACCGGATGGCGAGGGGTTCTGTCGTCCTTCTGTTCTTCTTCTTCCTCTGTGCCCCCTCCAGTGCCGCCGAGTTCTACACCTTTGGGGTGCTGCCGAGGTACTCTCCCGTCAAGATGTACCGCATGGTCTCGCCTCTTGCCTCTTACCTTCAGAGGAAGACCGGGCTTCTCCTAAGGGTGAGACCATATTCCACCTTTGATGCCTTCTTTGACGAGGCGAGAAAGGGGAAGGTGGCGATCTCGTTCCAGGACCCGGTGGTTGCCCTCAGGTTGGGATCCCAGATGGAGCCCCTGGCCGTTGTGGTGGGTGATGCCCACGGGGAGCGCACCAGGGGTATGGTGGTGGTCTCCAAGGGATCTGGAATTGTGCGCTTGAGGGACCTCAGGGGAAAGAGGGTGGCAGTGGTCTCCTTCTCTTCGGCGGGGGGATTCGTTTCTGAGGGGATCTCCCTTGCCGATGCGGGTATCAATCCCTTCACCTACATCAAGCCCTACCAGGCGGTTAAGAACCTGCAAGAGAACGTCATCCTGGACGTGGCCATGGGCAACGCAGCCGCCGGTTTCGTTGAGGAGGGGGTTGGCAAGGACCTGCTGGAGAGGCTCTCCCTGGGAAACTCGGTGAAGGTTCTGGGGTACACCGCCTGGGTTCCCAGGTGGACCATCTGCGTTAGCAGGGATCTTCCAAAGCAGCTGAAGATAGACATCTTGAACGCCCTGCTCACCCTGCCCGAGAAGGATCCTGCCCTGAAGGCGCTGGGAATAAAGGGTTTTGTGCCGGCCTACAAGGTTGACTTCGAAAGGCTGGCCAGCCAGGTTGAGCGTCTGGACGGGATGAGGGGAGGAGAGTGAGGTGCTGGTCAACCTCTCGGAGAAGGAGGCGTTGTTCAAGATAGTCTACTACGGTCCCGGTCTCTGTGGAAAGACCACCAACCTCATCTACCTCTACTCCAGGATGGGTGGGAACGAGGATGAGCTGGTTAACCTCTCCAACAGGGACGACAGGACCATATTCTTCGACTTCACCTCCGTTGAGGTGGGTAGGCTGGGGGACTTGTCGGTGAAGTTCAGCCTCTACACGGTTCCGGGGCAGTCCCTCTACTCTCCCACCCGCAAGCTGGTGCTCAAGGGGGTGGACGGGGTGGTGTTCGTTGCCGACTCCTCTCCGAAGGCCATGGTGCAGAACATAAGGTCCCTCCAGGAGCTGGGGTACTACCTGAGGGAGGCAGAGGGAAAGATACTCTCTGAGATTCCCATGGTGATGCAGTTCAACAAGAGAGACCTTCCAGACGCCTTGCCCTTGGAGACCATGAAGAAGCTAAACCTGTGGGGGGCACCAACGGTGGAGGCAGTGGCGGTGAAAGGAGAGGGTGTGATGGAGACCCTGAACCTCATCATCAAGCTGGTGCTGAAGCACCACTCAAGGGTCTTCAAGAGGAGGGGAGGTTAGCTCTTCTACCGCCTCCAAAACATCCTGAGGGGTGATGGCGTGGAGACAGGGTGCCACTCCACCTATTGGGGAACACTCCTGGAAGAACCGCTCGCGGCAGGGACTGCACTGGAAGCGGCTCCACACCTCTCGCTTTCTCTCTTGGGGCAGCAGGGGTCCCGTTTGGCGGGGGGAGGTGGAGCCGAACACGCCTACCACCCTGACGCCCACGGCGGAGGCCAGGTGCATTGGGCCGCTGTCGTTACCCACGAAGAGCCTGCAGAGCGAGAGGAGGGCGGTCATCTCGGCGAGTGATAGCCCCTCCTGGGGCACGTTAACCGCAACAAGCTCTCCGAGACTCTCCGATAACCTGCTTGCCAGCTGGTTCTCTCCCTTGCCACCGAGAATAACCACCCTCCACCCGTCTCTTCCCATGGCCCTGCACACCTCCGCGAATCTCTCCACCGGCCAGCATCGCTGGGGCTTGGAGGATCCTGGGTGAACGGCCACCAAGGGAATGCCCTCTACCCCCTTCCGTTTCAGCAGGGCGGTTGCCTTCTCCACCGCCCCTGGGGGTAGCGAGACCCAGGGGGTGGGGGACTCGTCCACGGTGACTCCTCCCCCCTCCAGGATCTCCCTGTACCTCAGCGCCTGGTGCTCAGAGGAGGGCACCACCTTCCTGGCGAGCAGCCATCCCCTCCCGTCTCTCGGCGTGCCCGTGAGGGTGCAGAGTCCTCCCAGGAGGGCCATCAGGGCGGAGCTTAGGGAGTTTGGCAGAAGCACTCCCCTGTGGCTCTTCTGTCTCAGCAGCAGCCTTGCCCCGCTCCACACTCCCTTCTCCTTCATGGGTAGCAGGAGGTGGCTGAACTCTCCTGAGACGAGCTCCAGGATGTGGGCTTGTCCCAGTAGCATCACCTCCCCGGTAAGCATGGCCGTTTTGAGGGAGGCCAGGGCCATTATTGAGTCTCCCACCCAGGTGGGCATGACTACCACGGAGTGGGGCCTGCTCACGCCAGCCTCCTTACAAGTTTCCTGAACACCTCTCCCCGGTGGGCGTAGCTTTTGAACTGGTCGAAGCTGGCACAACCCGGCGACAGAAGAACGGTGTCACCGGGGCGCGCTTCCTCCACGGCGCACTTCACCGCCTCTTCCATTGTGTCGTGGCGCGAGATCCCGGCTTCGCACCCTTCGAGGTCTTGCGCGATCTCCCCTGCCGCCTCTCCGAAGAGCAGTACCCGTCTCACCCGTTCTCTGATCAAGGGCCTCAGGGAGTTGAACCTGAATCCCTTGTTTCTGCCTCCCAGCAGCAGGAGCATTGGTCCTTCCAGGAGGGAGAGGGCGTGTTTCACGGCGGAGGGGTTTGTGGCCTTGGAGTCGTCCACGAAGGTTACTCCCCTGGCATTCAGGATCACCTGGGTGCGATGGGGCTGCCACTGGAACCCCCTGGCCGCCTCCAGCGCCCTCCTGGGTTCCACCCCTACGAAGCCCGTAGCCAGGATGGCGGCCATGATGTTTGGCATGTTTAGTCTGGCTTGCAGATCGAGCCCTTCCAGGTGGCACAACTCTTCTCCCTCCAGTAGCACCTTCTCCTCCCCCAGGGCGATGGTTGGGGTAGGTACCCCCTTGGCGGCACCGAAGGTGGCAAGCCTTGCCTTGGCCTTCTGCACCATCTCCATCACCGCGGGATCGTCGGCGTTGGCCACCACCAGATCGTCGGACCCAAGGTTATTCAGGATGTTGGCCTTTGCGCCGGCATACTGGCTCATGGAGGGATACCTGTCCAGGTGATCCTCGGCGAGGTTGAGGATCATAGCCACCTTGGGGTGGAACGTCTTGACCGTCTCCAGCTGAAAGCTGCTCACCTCGAGGACGATCCACTCTGCCCTTCTTCCCTCCACTGCGAAGTGGGAGAGGGGATCGCCGATGTTGCCCCCTGTCCAGGCGGTTATGCCGTTGGCGTTGAGGATGTGGGCGATCAGTGCCGTGGTGGTGGTCTTGCCGTTGGTGCCCGTGACGGCAATGATGGGTGTCTCCACCTCCCTGAAGGCGAGCTCCATCTCCCCCATCACCTCTATTCCCCTCTCCCTTGCCTCGTTGAGCCATGGGAGGTCGTGGGGCACCCCGGGACTGATCACCACCCTTTGGTATCCCCCTACGCCTCTCGGCTCCATCTGCCATGCCACCTGGAAGGAAGAGCCTTTTTCTTCGGCGAGCCGTTTCAGCTCCTCGGCCCGCCTCTCCTTCTCCGGGGAGGGTGCTCCCTCGCATACGGTGAGGCTACAGGGGGATTTCCGCTCAAGGACGAGTCTTGCTCCCCAGTAGCCGGAGAGCCCCAGGCCCACCACCAGCCAGTGATCCCTTCTCACCTTATCTTCAGGGTGCTGAGTCCCACGAGGGCCAGCACGATGGATATTATCCAGAACCTCACGATCACCTTGGGTTCAGGCAGGCCGAGCTGCTCGAAGTGGTGGTGTATGGGGGCCATTCTGAAGAAGCGCTTGCCTCCGGTGCTCTTGAAGAATCCCACCTGGATGATGACCGACACGGTCTCTATTACGAATATGCCGCCGATCACCACCAGGAGGAGCTCCTGCTTGGCCACCAGGGCCACGGTGCCCAGGAAGGCTCCCAGGGAGAGGGAGCCCGTGTCTCCCATGAACATCTCCGCGGGGTACGAGTTGAACCAGAGGAATCCCAGGCTCGCCCCCACAACCGCTCCGCACAGCACGGCAACCTCTCCGGCACCGGGAACGTAGAAGATGTTCAGGTAGGATGAGAACTTGGCGTTCCCGGCGAGGTAGCAGAGTAGGGCGTAGGAGGCGGAGCAGATTGTGACGGGTAGTATGGCCAGCCCGTCGAGACCGTCGGTTAGGTTCACCGCGTTGGAAGCCCCCACGATCACTAAGAGGGCGAAGACCAGGTAGATGGCCAGGGGCAGGTGCGGAGTGATGTTCTTGAAGAAGGGAACCAGAAGCTCTTGGGAGTGGAGACCAAGGTGGCCCTTCAGCAGGTATCCGATCACCAGGGAGAGGAGTATCTGCAACAGGAACTTGGTTTTTGCCCCGATGCCCTTGGGATCCTTCTTCACCACCTTGAGGTAGTCGTCTGCAAAGCCCACGGCTCCGAATGAGTAGAGGGCGAAGAGAGAGGCCATTGCCAGCACGTTCTGGAGGTCTACCCAGAAGAAGGAGGAGACCCCCACGGAGAGGAGTATCAGGATTCCTCCCATGGTGGGCGTGCCGGCCTTCTTCTTGTGGGTTTGCGGGCCGTCGTCGCGGATCACCTGACCCATCTGGTGCCTCTTCAGGGCGTTGATCACGTGGGGTCCCATGAAGAAGGAGACGAAGAGGGAGGTGATCACCGCGTAGATGATCCTGAAGGTGAGGTAGTGGAAGATGTTGAAGGGGCTGTACTTTGCCGAGAGCGCGTAGAGGAGTTTCCAGACCATCAGGGTTCTCCTTTCATCATCTCTATCACCCTCTCCATCCTCATTCCCCTCGACCCCTTCACCAGTACCAGGTCGCCGGGTTTGAGCCAGGAGGAGAGGAGTTCTGCGATCTCGCGGTGCGAGGTGAAGCTGCGGGCGTCTATTCCCCCCTTTGATGCCTCTTCTGCCGCCAGGCTGGCAAGTTCCCCGTAGGTGCACAAGAGGTCTATTCCCAGCTCTGCCGCGAGCCTTCCCGCCTGACGGTGCGCCTCTTGGGCGTACTCTCCGAGCTCGAGCATGTCTCCCACCACCGCCACCCTTCTTCCACCTGTGGCGGTGGCGAGGGTCTTGAGGGCGGCAGCCAGGGAGTCGGGGTTGGAGTTGTATGCGTCGTTAATCACCGTTACTCCCTTCACCTCTTCCCGCAGGCACCTTCCCCAGGCGGGAGTGAAGCCACGAAGGGCATGGGCCATGTCGCGTGGCGCCAGGCCTGATACCAGGTGGGCAGTGGCGATGGAGGCGAGGGCATTGTAGACGTGGTGAAGCCCTGGGATTCTCAGCTCCACCTCGGTCTCTTCCCCCTTCAGGTTAACGACGAAGCGGGATCCTTCCAGGTTCTGCTCCACCACCTTGGCCCTCACCTCTCCCCCCGAGAGGCCGAAGGTGAGTTTTTGGGGAAAGGGTATCTCACGACAAAGGGGATTGTCTCCGTTGGTGACGAGCCATCCCCCGGGTTCGATCCCCTTCAGTATCTCCATCTTTGCCCTCTTCACCCCTTGGGGTCCTCCCAGGGGACCTAAGTGCCCCTGGCCAATGGTGGTGATCACGGCCACCTGGGGTCGGCCCAAGTGGGAGAGCGTTGTGAGCTCACCCTCCTGGTTGGTTCCCATCTCGAGCACCAGGATCTCCGCGTCTTCAGGGGTGTTTGCCAGGGTGAGGGGCATGCCTATGAGGTTGTTCAGGTTTCCCTGGTTGCTGTGCACCTTGAACCTGCTTCTAAGGATGCAGGAGAGCATCTCCTTTGTGGTGGTCTTGCCGTTGGTGCCGGTTATGGCCACCACCCTTCCTTCGAAGTTTGCCCTTACCAGGGCTGCCAGCCTGTGAAGTGCCTCCAGGGAGCTCTCCACCTCGATGTGAGGGGCGTCAACGGGACGTTCGCTGATGGCGAGGACGGCCCCCTTGGCTATGGCGTGGGGAATGAAGTCGTGCCCGTCTGAACGCTCTCCCTTCAGCGCCACGAATATCCTTCCCCGGCACTCTTCCCTGCTGTCGATGGTCACCCCTTTGTAGGGGATGCTGGGGGAGAGGTTGCCGAGGTTTCCCTTTCCTCCAAGGGCGTTGAACACCTTTTCTATGGTTAAATGTTCTCCCATTTGGGGAATCTTAATTAGTCACAAGTGGGTGAGAAGTCAAAATGAGATTACGGCCTTAATGCTTGACGCCTCATGGTTTCAGACTATCTTTTGTGCAAGGATGCGGGTTTTTGTGAAGACATACGGATGTCAGATGAACTTTCACGATACCGAGATCATGCTTGGGTGTCTGGTGGAGGCGGGCCATGTGCCCGTGGAGGACGAGGGGGAGGCGGAGGCGATTCTTCTCAACACCTGTGCGGTTCGGGAGAAGGCGGAGCAGAAGGTTTACAGCGAGCTGGGAAGGCTGAGGCGCCTGAAGGGAGACAGGATTCTGGGGGTTTGCGGTTGCGTTGCAGAGAAGGAGCGGCACAGGCTTCTGGAGAGAATGCCCTTTCTGGACATCCTGCTGGGTCCCGGCCACGTTACTGAGGTTGCGAGGGCCCTGGGAGAGGCGTCTAAGGGGAGGAAGAGCCTTCTCTTGGGATTCAACGGCGAAAAGGTGCTCACCAGGGGGGTGCCTAAAGCGGTGCGGTCTAACCCCTACTCTGCCTTTGTCACCATCATGGAGGGCTGTGACAACTTCTGCTCCTACTGCATAGTGCCCTACACCAGGGGTCGCGAGAGGAGCCGTCCCCTGGCCGAGGTGGTTGAAGAGGTGGGGCACCTCGCCCGCAGGGGGGTGAAGGAGGTGACCCTCTTGGGACAGAACGTGAACTCTTACGGGAAGGGCTTGCCAGGTTCGGTGGGCTTTCCCCGGCTGCTCAGGGAGGTTGCGCAGGTTGAGGGAATAGAGCGGGTGCGCTTCGTCACCTCTCATCCCAAGGACTGCTCTGAGGAGCTGATTGAGACCATGGCTGGCGATCCAAAGATCATGCCCTACCTTCACCTTCCGGCCCAGGCGGGTTCAGACAGGGTTCTCAAACGCATGGGAAGGGGCTACACCTTCGACGATTACCTCGGCCTGGTGGAGAGGATAAGGGAGGTGGTTCCACAGATGGCCTTCAGCTCTGACTTCATCGTCGGTTTCCCGGGAGAGACCGAGGAGGACTTCCAGAGGACCCTGGAGTTGCTGAGAGAGGTGAGGTATCACGGCGTCTTCGCCTTCAGGTACTCTGTGAGGTCGGGAACCGAGGCGGCGAGCTGGGAGGACGACGTGCCCAGGGAGGTTAAGAGCGAGAGGCTTAGCAGGCTGTTTGCCACCCAGGATCCCATCACGGAGGAGATCAGCCGGGGCTACCTCCACAGAACCGTGGAGGTGCTCTTCGAGAGGATGCATCCCTCTGGGATGCTGGAGGGACGCACTCCCACCAACAAGATCGTGAGGGTGAGGGGTGAGGAGAGCCGCTTGGGGGGGGTGTTTCCAGTGAGGATAACCAGAACGAGCATGTACATTTTAGAAGGGGAGATAACGGAGGTGATGCATTGATGATCAAGATGACTGTGGAGAGAATCATTCTCGATCCTGTTAGCAACGCCCCCATTGTGATTCTCAAGGACGAGGGAGAGACGAAGGCACTGCCCATCTGGGTGGGGATCTTTGAGGCCAATGCCATAGCCATGGAGCTTGAGAAGGTGGTGAGTCCGAGGCCCATGACCCACGACCTGATGAAGGGTATGCTGGAGTCCTTCAACCTGAAGGTGACCAAGGTGGTGGTTGATAACCTGGTGAATAACACCTTCTACGCCACCATTCACGTGATGACCCCAATGGGGGAGGAGAGGCAGATAGACTCAAGGCCCAGCGATGCCATTGCCCTCGCCCTCAGAATGAATGCCCCCATATTTGTTGCCAAAGAGGTGGTTGAGAGGGCCACCTGCATAGACCTCTCCAACGAGGAGGACATGCTGAAGGAGTGGTTGGAGGGGCTTGATCCGGAGGAGTTCGAGAAGCACAAGGTGTGAGGCCTTTTAGTCACTTCCTTCAAGGAGGAGGGAGAGCACCTCGTTTGCCACTGGCTGGAGATGGGCGGGTATTCTCCAGCTCTCGTCCTTGAAAGAGAGGAGTCCCTGCTGGGTGAGCCTCTCCAGTCGTTTTCTTATCCCGGAGTTCTGGACGATAGGATCTCTTCGGTGAATTCCCCAACGGGTTCTCAGCAGCAAGATGGCCGTCTCCGCCGCCTTTTGGGGATGTGGAAGGCTCTCTTCCCACGCGGGTTCAATCTTCCTGGCCAGGTACTCTCCCATGCAACGGGGATTCCCCCATCGCCTTCCCCCCAGGTGGGAGACGGCGCCGAGGCCGAGTCCAAGGTAGCTTCCATTGCTCCAGTAGATGAGATTGTGGAGGCAATAGCTCTCCCCCCTTGCGAAGTTGGAGGTCTCGTAATGAACGTATCCCGCCTTCTCCAGGAGTTCCCTCACGGTGAAGAACTGCCTCTGCCACTCCTCGTCGTCGGGCATGGGATGTACCCCCTTCTCCACAGCTTTCTTTAAGGGAACCTCTCCCTCGAGGGTGAGGCTGTAGGCGGAGATGTGGTGGGGGGAGAAGGCGATGACCCTTTTTATGTCCTCTGCCACGGTCTGGCATGTCTGGTAGGGGGCACCGTAGATGAGGTCTACCGACAGGGAGAACCTTCTACCCCTCGATAGCTCCAGTGCCTCCGTGATCTCCCCTGATCCTGAGCCCCTCCCAAGGGTTTTCAAGACCCTGGGGTCGAGGCTCTGCACTCCCAGGCTCAATCTGGTCACTCCTCTCTCCTCCAGCATGGAGAGAAGCCCTTCGTTCAGCCCGTGGGGATTTGCCTCCACGGTGATCTCCTCCACATGGGGCAACAGGGTGGGGATCCTTGAGAGGATTCTTTCCAGCAGCTTTGGGGGGAGGGAGGTGGGTGTTCCCCCTCCCAGATAGACGGTGAATCGCGAGAACTCATCGGTGATCCTTGGCAGACGGGTCTCTGCCTCCCAGAGCAGGGTCTCAACGTAACGCTCCATCTCCTCCACTGGGCGTTGAGGATGGGAGAGGAAGTCACAGTAGTGGCACTTGGATACGCAGAAGGGGACGTGCAGGTATATTCCGCACCACTCCTCGCCCAGGGGAAAGATCATCCTCTCACAATCTTCTGCCACCTGCGGATCTTAGCCACCGCTTCCAGGGGAGAGAGCCTTGCGAGGTTGAGGGAGGCTATCTCGTTCATCACCTGGGATACCTTGGAACTCACCTCTCTTCTTCCCCCTTCCGGGGTCTTTTCTCCCTCCTCCAGCCTGTCCAGGATCTCCTGGGCCCTGGTGATCACCTCCTGGGGCAGTCCCGCCAGCCTCGCCACCTGGACCCCGTAGCTCTTGTCCGCTGCCCCTGGTTCCACCTTGTGCAGGAAGGAGATGCCATCCCTGGTCTCCCGGGCAACCACGTTGTAGTTCTTCACCCTGGGCAAGAGCCCTTCCAGCTGGGTTAGCTCGTGGTAGTGGGTGGCAAATAGCACCTTCGCCTTCACCTTGTGGTGGAGGTATTCCGACACTGCCCAGGCAAGGGCGAGCCCGTCGTAGGTGCTGGTGCCCCTCCCGATCTCGTCCAGTATCACCAGGCTCTTCTCGGTGGCGTTGTGAATGATGTTGGCGGTCTCTGTCATCTCCACCATGAAGGTGGACTCTCCCTTGGCGAGGTTGTCTCCGCTGCCCACCCTGGTGAATATGCGGTCCACCAGTCCTATGGTGGCGTGCTTGGCGGGGATGAAGGAGCCCATCTGGGCCATGATCACCAGCAGGGCCACCTGCCTTATGTAGGTGGACTTGCCGCTCATGTTGGGTCCGGTGATGATGTGAAACCCCTCCTCTTTCGATAGGAGGGTGCTGTTTGGAATGAAGTTCTCTTTCAGGCTTTGGGCCACTATTGGGTGTTTTCCTTCCCGTATCTCCAAGCCGTACTCGGAGGTTAGGGTTGGCCTGGTGTATCCCAGGCGTGCTGCCAGATGGGCAAAGGAGGATACCACATCGCATAGGGCAATGGCCCTTGCACTCTTCTGGAGCTGGGGAACGTTCTTTTGAACCAGCTCCACCAGGCCTGAGAAGATCTCCGCCTCTATCCTGAGCGCCTCTGCTTCGGCATTCGATAGTGACTCCTCTATCTCTTTCAACTCTGGAGTGGTGAACCTCTCTGCGTTACTCAGGGTTTGGCGTCGCAGGTAGTGGGGGGGCACCTTCGAGAGGTGGGGCTTAGTGACCTCGATAAAGTACCCAAACACCTTGTTGTACTTCACCTTGAGAGAGGGGATTCCCAAGGCATCGCGCTCTCTCGCCTCCAGCTCTTTCAACAGCCTGGAGCCCTCTTGCGAAAGGCGTTTCAGCCTGTCCAGCTCTGGGTGGTATCCGCCCCTTATGCTCCATCCCTCTCCCAGCCGCGGCGGGGGATCGTCAACCAGTGCCTCTTCCAAGGTTCTTCTCAACTCGGGTAGGGTCTCTATCTCCCCTGCCGTCATTCTGCCAAGGGTTGCAGGGGACGAGTCCAAAATGTCCTTTATCTGGGGCAGCACCTTCAAGGAGTCCCTTATTGCCCCCAATACCCTGGGAGTCACCATTCCCATGGCTGCCCTGCTGCTCAGTCGCTCCAGGTCGTAAACGGACCTGAGCCCTTCCCTAAGCCTGGTGAGCCCCTTTCTATCTTTCACCAGCCATTCCACCGCATCTTGCCTCTGGACGATCTCCGATAGGTTCTGGGAGGGATGGAGGAGCCAGTGCTGTAGCAATCGGGCTCCCATGGGGGTGAGGGTGTGATCCAGGTGCTTTAGCAGTGTTCCTTCTCGCCCCTTGTCCCATAGGTTCTCCAAGAGTTCCAGGTGCCTGATGGCAACGGGATCGAGGTAGAGTGACTTTTGTGGGGCGTAGTATGAGAGGGAGCGGACGTGGTTAAGGGAACGCCTCTGCAGGGTGGATAGGTAGTGAATCAGGGCCCCGGCTGCCCTGATTCCGAGGGTACTCTCTTCGCAGCCGAACCCTTTCAAGGAGTGCACCTTCAGGTGTTCCAAGAGGAGGCGCCTAGCCCCCTGGTAGTCGAATGCCCAAGGGTCGACGGTGTCCACGAAGAGCTTGGTGAGATGGGTCTTGATTCGGTTCACCAGGGGGGAGCTCTCGTATCCCCGGGGGAGGAGCAGAGAGAGGGGGGAGAGACGTTCCAGGTAGGCGGATGCCTCCTCGATTCCATCAACCTGGCACAGGAAGAACTCCCCCGAGGCGAGGTCGAGAAAGGCCATTCCAAAGCGGTTTCTCTCCTCCAGGAGGGCGGAGGTGAGTTCTTTCTCGGAACTGGTTGATTCTACGAGGGTTCCTGGAATGACCACCCTCACCACCTCTCGCCTCACCACCCCCTTTGCCCGGGATGGGTCTTCCACCTGTTCGCAGATGGCCACCTTGAACCCTGCCTCCACCAGCTTGGAGAGGTAGGAGTCCAAGGCATGGTAAGGTACCCCGCACATGGGCATGCCGTTCCTTGAGGTGAGGGTGATGTTGAGCACGGGTGCGGCTGCCTCGGCGTCGTGGAAGAACATCTCGTAGAAGTCCCCCAGCCGGAAGAGGAGTATCGCGTCGGGATACTGGGCCTTGATGGCCTGGTACTGACGCATCATGGGCGTGGTGGAGTCTCTTCTTCCTGCGGTCCCCTTCTCTCCCATGTCCTACAGGATAGGGTAGGGTTCTTTGCAAAGCAAGGTGCAGGGGGTAAAACCCGTATGAAAGGAGATTTGAGGCGTCGTGAGGCTGTTGTTCTTGGGAACCGCCGGAGGCAGAAGGGTAACCTTCTACCAGTTGAGGGCCTCGGGAGGTATTCTGGTAGAGGGTGGGGGGGCAATGGTGCACCTGGATCCTGGTCCCGGGGCCCTGGTAAGATTGGTGGAGGCGGGTGAGGATCCTTCCAGGCTGGACGTGATCTTGGTCACCCACAGGCACCTGGACCACTCTGGAGACCTCAACACCCTGGTTGAGTCCAGAACCATGGGGGGATGGACCAGGGGAGGGGTCGTTGTGGCACCACGAGACGTGATGGAGGGCGAGGATCCCGTTCTTCTCCGCTACCACAGGGGTAACCTGGAAGGCGTGGAGGTACTGGAAGAGGGTTGGAGCATGGTGGTGAAGGGGTTGTTCCTGAAGACCGCCCTTAAACACCCCCACCACGGAGTGGAGACCTACGGGGTGATACTGGAGTCCGAGGGGGTGAGGGTGGGGTACCTAACCGATGGCAGGTACCATCCCGATATGGGAGATGCCTACCGGGAATGCGACCTTCTGGTGGTGAGTACGACCTTTTTCAGGCCCCGTAGGATGGATCACCTGTCGGTTCCCGAAGTCGTGGAGATAGTTAGGATGGCAAGGCCTAAGCAGGTGGTTCTCACCCACTTTAGCATGGAGATGCTTGACGAGGGACCCGAGAGGGCTGCCGAAGCGGTCTTCAAGGATACAGGGGTGCCTACCATAGCAGCTAGGGACTTTTGCGAGCTGCACTGGGAGGGGAATGGGTTTACCATGACCTCGACTCCAGAGGAGTGGCTGTGGAGAAAGATCGGTTGAGGCCGAATACTTCTGGCAAAAGGATGGCCTATTGCCTCTACTGTACCGACCTCTGCGGTGGTGTGAAGGTGGTCTTCGAGCACGCAAAGCACCTTAACGCCAGGGGCATAGACGCCACGGTGTTGAGCAGGACCGACTACCCTGACTGGCTGGGATACGAGGTGCCCTTCAAGAGGGTGGAGTCCTGGGAGGAGGCGAGGGAGTACGACCTTGTGGTGAGCACCTACTTCGTAATCACCTTGGAGTTCTGGGAGATGCCCGGGATGAAAGACAGATTGGTCCACTTCTGCCAGGGGTTCGAGGGGGACTACCAGGAGTGGCAACCCATGATGGATGAGATAGAGAGGGCCTATTCCCTTCCCATCCCATTCTGGTCGGTTTCCCACAGCCTTACCCGCAAGCTGAAGAGAAGGTTTCCGGGGGCGAGTATCTACACCGTGGGCCAGGGGTACGACCCCGCCGTCTTCTTTCCCCCTCCTGCTCCCCCCCCTGCCTCCCCGGTGAGGGTGGTTCTCATGGGGCCCTACCACATCTCCATCAAGGAGATTCCCTTTGGCTTGAGGGTGCTTAGGGAGATCAAGCGCAGGTTTGGCAAAGGGGTTGAGACCCTTCGCATATCGCCTCTGGATACCAGGGAGGTGGAGAAGGAGATCTACCTGGCCGATACCTACCTGTGGGGATTGAGGCCATTGGAGGTGGCTGAGGCTCTTAGGGATAGCCACGTTCTTTTCTCCCCTTCAAACAACGGTGAGGGTTTCGGGTTGCCGGTTCTCGAGGCCATGGCCTGTGGATGTGCCACCGCCATATCGGAGATAGAGAGTTATCTCTCGTGGGACAGGGAAAGGAACTACTCGGCCTTCTTCCCCGTGGGGGATCTTGACCGCGCCGTTGAGGTTTTGGAGAGCCTGGTAAAGGATGGTGGCCTGAGGGATAGGCTGAGAGAGAGGGGTTTTGAGGTGAGCAGGGGGTTCTCCTTTGGGAGGGTGATGGATAGAATAGAGGCCTTCTTGAGGGACTTCTGGGATGCTGAGCTGGAGGTATGAAGATGGATTGGAGTGAGCTTTCGGTGTTGATCACGGGGGGGACCGGTTCCTTCGGTAAGAAGTTCGTTGAGATCATGTTGAGGGAGTACCACCCCAAAAGGGTGATTGTCTTCAGCCGTGACGAGCTGAAGCAGCACGAGATGCGGGTGGGAGGATTTGACCACCCCTCCCTGAGGTTCTTCATAGGTGACGTGCGGGATCTCAGGCGCCTGAAGAGGGCGTTCAGGGGGGTGGACGTGGTGGTTCACGCCGCTGCCCTGAAGCAGGTTCCCGCCTGTGAATACAATCCCATCGAGGCGGTGCTCACCAACATCATGGGGGCAAGAAACATTATCGAGGCGGCCCTGGACTCGAACGTGAAGAGGGTGGTTGCCCTTAGCACCGACAAGGCTGTGAACCCCGTTAACCTCTACGGCGCCACCAAACTGGTGGCGGAGAAGCTCTTCGTTCAGGCCAATGCCTACAGCGGAGAGGGACCCACCAGGTTCAGCTGCGTTCGCTACGGAAACGTGGTTGGCAGTAGGGGGAGCGTCATACCCTTGTTCTTGAGGCAGCGTGAGACTGGCAAGGTCACCGTGACCGATCCCCGCATGACCAGATTCTGGATCACCTTGGAGCAGGGGGTGAGACTGGTCATTCGTACCATCGAGCAGATGCATGGAGGAGAGGTCTTCGTGCCGAAGATTCCCAGTATGAACATCATGGACCTGGTGGAGGCTATAGCCCCGGGATGCGAGGTGGAAGAGATAGGAATAAGGCCCGGTGAGAAGGTGCACGAGGTGCTCATCTCGGAGGAGGAGGCGAGAAACGCCGTTGAGTTGGACGACGTATTCGTGATTCTACCGGTGAAGACACTCTGGTTTTCAGGGGGAGAGAGCCTGAGGGGTAAACCTCTGCCCGAGGGCTTTCGCTACGCCAGCGACACCAATCCAAGCTGGCTCTCGGTAGACGAACTGAGAGAGCTGGTGAAAGGGCTGTAGTATCTCATGATTCCCTACGGCCGTCAGTGGATAGACGATGACGACGTGGCAGCCGTAGTGGAGGTGCTGAGGTCTGACTGGCTCACCACGGGACCGAAGGTTGAGGAGTTCGAGGGGGCCTTTGCCCGCTTTGTTGGTGCCGAACATGCGGTTGCTGTGAGTAGCGGTACTGCTGCCCTCCATGCCGCCATGTATGCCGTTGGGATTGGCCCGGGCGACGAGGTGTTACTTCCTCCCATCACCTTTGCGGCCACGGCCAACGCGGTTCTCTTTCAAGGTGGCACCCCCGTATTCGTGGACGTTGACCCGGATACCCTCCTCCTCGATCCTGCAAAGGTGGAGGCGGCGGTCTCCCCTCGTACCAAGGCCATCATCGCCGTTGACTACGCCGGCCACCCCTGCGACTACGATTCCTTGCGTACCATTGCAGATAGGTACGGCCTGGTTCTCATTGCAGATGCGTGCCACTCCCTTGGGGGAGCGTACAAGGGTAGACCCGTGGGTTCTCTGGGGGACTTGAACGTGTTCAGTTTCCACCCGGTTAAGCCAATAACCACGGGAGAAGGGGGAATGGTAACCACCAACGATCCGTCTTTTGCCGAGCGCATGAGGAGCTTCAGGAACCATTGCATAAGCGCAGACCACCGACAGAGGGGGAGAGAAGGCTCCTGGTTCTACCAGGTGGTTGACCTTGGCTACAACTACAGGATCACGGATCTGCAATGCGCCCTGGGGCTTAGCCAGTTGAAGAAGCTGCCCCGATGGGTGAGAAGGCGCCAGGATATAGCCGATGGTTACAACCGCTTCTTCTCCCAAGTGGAGGAGGTGGAACCCCTTGGGGTTAGGCCTTGGGCATCCCACGCTTATCACCTCTACGTGGTCAGGTTGAGGACCGAGCTGTTGAGTGTGGGGAGAAAAGAGGTCTTCTCTGCCCTTCGCGACAGGGGGATAGGGGTTAACGTCCACTACATA
Organism: uncultured Aquificales bacterium; assembly: GCA_964569095.1. GTDB lineage: Bacteria > Thermosulfidibacterota > Thermosulfidibacteria > Thermosulfidibacterales > JALWSI01 > JALWSI01. The sequence continues at coordinate 4,750 of CAZMTB010000081.1, read as the reverse complement.
CCGGTTCACTACCATCCCCTCTACCAGAGGCGACTTGGCACGAAGAAGGGTCTCTGCCCCGTGGCGGAGGGGGTCTACGAGCGAATAATCACCCTTCCCCTCTTTCCCTCCATGGAGGATGGGGATGTTGAGCAGGTGAAGAGGGCTGTGTTGGAGGTGATCTACAACTTCAAAAGGTGAGGCCTCCGGCTTGCCCTTTCCGGAGGCCATAGGGTTCTACATGTTTGAGGCCTCTTCGAACCTTTTCACCGTGTTGAGTAGCTTGTCTGCCATCTCTGCAAGTCGCTCGCTGGCCTTAACCGCCTCCTCTGCGCTGGAGGCGGTCTCGCTGCTCACCTCCGTTATCTTCATGATGTTTTCGCTCACGTTGTTGGCGGCAGACGATAGCTCTTCCGTGGCGGTTGCGATCTGCATGATCATGGAAGAGGTCTCTTCCACCCGTTGCAGTATCTCCTGCAGGGCAGTGCCCGCCTGGTTCGCGTAGTCGGTGGCCTGTGCCACCTCTCTGCTGGTCTCCTCCATGGTCTTAACCACGCTCTCTACTCCCAGGTGGATGTTCTCTATGGACCTCTGCACGTTGCCCGTAGACTCGGCGGTCTGCTTGGCGAGCTCTTTCACCTCTGATGCCACCACGGCGAATCCCTTGCCCGCCTCTCCTGCAGAGGCGGCCTCTATGGTGGCGTTTAGTGCCAGCAAGTTGGTCTGGCTTGCGATCTCGCTGATCACGTCGATCACCTTGCCTATCTCCCTGCTACGCTCGGCGAGCTCGTCCACCGACTCGGCCACCTGTTTCGAGACCTCCGCGGTTCTGTTTATGCTCTCCATGGAGTGGTCCACCACCTTGCCGCCTTCCAGGGCCTTTCTCTTTGCGGTGTCTGCGGTCTCTGCCGCTTCCTGGGCGTTCTTGGCGATCTCCATGATTGTGGCGCTCATCTCCTCTATGGCTGCAGCGATCTGGTTTGCCTGTTGCGACTGGGCCTCTGCCCCTTCGGACATCTGCCTCATGGTGGCGGAGAGTTCCTGCGAGGAAGAGGCCACCTGGTTGGCCACCTCTTGTACATCCCTTGCTACCTCCTCCAGCATCTGTTTGTGCTCCTCGATGGCCTTCTGGACCCTCTTCTGCTCGGTAATGTCCATGCCCGAGCTCATCACCCCGATCACCTTCCCGTGGAGGTCGTAGAGGGGGCTGGTTATTCCCAAGAATACAGCCCTGTTCTTGCCCCTTCCCACCTGCACCTCGCTCTTGATGGACTTGCCCGTCTCCAGCACCTTCACCACGGTCTCGTACATCTCTGGAGTGAGAACCTCTTTTGCGTGTTTGCCCACCTTCACCCTGGACGCCTTGTTGGCGAAGGTGATGATAAGGTCCTTGTTTGTGGTGAAGAATGGCCCCTCAAAGCCTTTCTTTACCGAGATTGCCTCTCCCACTACACCGTTGATCATCTCACGTAGGGCCTCTGCCATCCTGGCAATGCTGTCTTTGCCTTTAACCTCTATCTCGTGTTTGAAGTCTCCCCTTGCTATGGCCTTGGCAATGGAGGCGATCTTCTCGGTCCTCTTGGCTATTTGTAGGGCCAGGATTAGTCCAAGCAATAGGCTTATTATTGCGCCGAGGAGAATCACCATGGAAGAGCTCCAGACCAGGGAGCTTAACTCACTCTTGACATCGTCAAGGTACATTCCCGAGCCTATTATCCAACCCCATGGCTTGAAGAGCTTTACGTAGGAGATCTTCTGCACGGGCTTCTTCTCTCCGGGTTTTGGCCAAAGATAGCTCACGAATCCCTCTCCGTTTGCCTGGCATACCCGCACGAACTCCCTGAAGAAGGCCTTGCCAGTGGGATCTTTAAGGTCTCCCAGGTATTTTCCGTTCAGGGAGGGCTTTATCGGGTGCATCACCATCTTGTAGCCGAGATCGTTTATCCAGAAGTAGTGGTTGCCCTCGTACCTCATATTCTTGATTGATTCTGCCACGATCTGCTTTGCTTTCTCTTGGGGCATCCCTTTGGTGACCTGGTAGAGGGTGGCTATCTGCTGATAGGCCACCTCTACGGCGGTCTTCACCCTCTTCTCCGCGTCCTGCACGAAACGAGCCTCCACTTTGGGGAGCACGTAGAAGTAGAGGCCTACCACGAAGATCACGCAGGTGATCACCGAGATGGATAAAATCTTTCCCATGAGCAGGTGTCTTTCCAGTTTTTCTATCACTTTTTCCATGATGAAGTACCCCCTTCGTCAAACCGGTTTTTGCTTATTGGCTTTCAAATTGTCTCACCGCCTCCATGAGCTGTTCCGACAGTTCTGCCAACCGCTCGCTGGCCCTCAAGGCCTCGTCTGCCTCCCTTGCCGCCTCGTTGCTAACCTCTGTGATGGCCATCACGCTTTGGCTCACATTATCGGCGGCAGAGGACAGTTCCTCCGTAGCAGTGGCGATCTGCAACATCGTGGAGGATGCTTCTTCTACCTGTCTCAATATCTCGTTTAGGGCGTCTCCTGCCTCATTGGCTAGGGAGGTGGCATGTTCCACCTCTTTGGATGCTTCGTCCATGGACTTAACCGCTTCTCTAACACCCGTGTGTATGTTCTCTATGGCCTTTTGCACGTTGCCCGTAGATTCGGCGGTCTGCTTGGCGAGCTCCTTCACCTCTGATGCCACCACGGCGAATCCCTTGCCCGCCTCTCCTGCAGAGGCGGCCTCGATTGTGGCGTTTAAGGCCAGCAGGTTGGTCTGGCTTGCGATTTCGCTGATCACGTCAATCACCTTTCCTATCTCCCTGCTACGCTCTGCCAGACCGTCTATAGACTCAGCCACCTGTTTTGATACCTCTGCGGTTCTGTTTATGCTGTCAACCGAACGGCTCACCACTTGGCTTCCCTCTAAGGCCTTCTGTTTTGTGATGTCAGCGGTGCGGGCAGCGTCTTGGGCGTTATTTGCCATTTCGGCGATGGTGGCGCTCATCTCTTCCACAGCAGCGGCTATCTGGCTTGCCTGCTGTGACTGCTTCTCGGTTCCTTCCGCCATGTGTCTCATGGTTACAGAGAGCTCTTCGGCAGCAGAGGCAAGCTGGTTGGCCACGTCGGTTACGTGCTGGGCCACCGCCTTAATCATCTCATTGTGTTCTTTGGCCATTCTCTCGTTCTCTTTCTGGGCGGTGATGTCCATTCCTATGCTCATGGCTCCTATGATCTCTCCTTTAAGGTTCCTGAGGGGAGCAGTGTAGACCTTGAGCACCACCTTTCCCTTGGCCATAATGATCTCCTTCTCCACAGGTTCGCCCTTTGACATGCACTCCTCCAACATCTCCACCACCTCGGGCAGAAGGGTTTTCCTGGCATGAACGCCGACCTTTGCCCGGGAGGGTTTCGTGGCAAAGGTGACTGTCAGATTCTTGTCCACCGTGAAGAAGGGGATGGCCATTCCCTGTTTTATAGATTGCCCTTCTCCAATCACCCCGTCTATCATCTCTTTAAGGGATTGGGCCATCTGGGCTATTGCATCACGGCCCTTCACTCTTATCTCTTGGGAGAAGTCTCCCTGGGCTATGGCCTTGGCCACCTTGGCGATGTGCTTGGCATTGCTGGAGATCTGGACTGCTATTATTAGCCCGAGTATCAAGCTGAGGAGTGTGGCTGCTATGATCACCCATATTGCGTCTGAGGTTATTGTTGCCACCTCTGCCTTTATGTCGTCCATGTAGGCTCCCGATCCTATAACCCAACCCCAGGGTTTGAAGAGCTTGACGTAGGAGATCTTCTCAACAGGGGTTTCGCTGCCCGGTTTGGGCCACATGTACTTCACGAATCCTCCACCCTGCTCTTTGCACACCTTCACGAACTCCACGAAGAAGTGCTTGCCCGTGGGATCTGTTATTCCGCTAAGGTCTTTACCGTCCAGAGAGGGTTTTATCGGGTGCATCACCATCCTGTAGTTGAGGTCGTTTATCCAGAAGTACCCTGACTTACCGTACCTGAGTTGCTTGATGATGGCCAAGGCACGCTGCTGCACGTCCTTCTCCACGTCTTCCACGTAGATACCGGAGCCGATTATCCAGCCCCACGGCTTGAAGAGCTTGACGTAGGACATCTTTGGTACAGGCTTTGTCTCTCCCGGCTTGGGCCACATGTACTCTACGAATCCCTCTCCTTTGGCCTTGCACACCTTCACGAACTCCAAGAATAGTCTCTTACCGGTGGGATCCTTTATGTTGGTTAGGTCTTTACCGTCCAGAGAGGGTTTTATGGGGTGCATCACCATGTAAGGATGAAGGTCGTTTATCCAGAAGTACCCCTTCTTGTTCTTTCCGTAGCGCATCTTCTTTACGGTCTCTATCACAATGCGCTTGACCTGGGCTTCGGGAAGGTAGCGGTTTTGCTGGTATAGGGCCTCTATGGTGTCGTAGGCCACGTCTACAACGTTCTTCACCTTCTCTTTCACCCTTGCCCTGAGCCGGGCTGGGTCCTTGGTATCAAGGTAGTATGCGTTGAGGGTGTTGTAGGCGATCTCTACGCTTCCCTTCACCTTGTTCTTTGCGTCTTCCACCAGTCTCTTGTTAACCCTCGGAATCAGAAAGAAGTAGATCCCAACGATGAAGACCAGGGAAGATACTACGGATATAGAAATGATCCTCACCAGGATGGAAGGATGGAGCAACCTCTCAACAAACTTACTCATCTTAACTCCCCCTTTCTTAAATCTGGATAAACCAACGGTGTGCCACCTTTTATTGAGTAACTATCCTGTTTTGATGCT
>CAZMTB010000080.1:0-9194 GCA_964569095.1 uncultured Aquificales bacterium | reverse complement strand
CCTGCAGAGTTGAGCGGAGGCATGAGGAAGCGGGCCTCTCTGGCGAGGTGCCTTGTGAGCGATCCTGAAATCATGCTCTTTGACGAGCCTACAACGGGACTCGATCCCCTTACTGCAAACACCATAAACGACCTCATCTTGAGAACCTACGAGAGGCTTCGGTTCACGGGGATAGTTGTCTCCCACGAAATTCCGGGCATATTCTCACTTGTTCACAAGGTGGCCATGCTCTATGAAGGAAGCATAGTGGCGTGCGGAACGCCGGAGGAGATAATGGAAGTTGACAATACCATAGTCAGGCGGTTTATTGAAGCAGGGATAGAACAGGGGCGGAGAAAGAGAGGGGTGAGAGAACTATGAAGAGATTTGATACCGAGTTGATGGTTGGCGTATTCTTCCTCATCGGGTTGGCTTGCCTTGCCTACCTCTCTGTTAAGCTTGGTCGCATGGAGGTGATTGGTAACAAGGGAACCCTGATCTACGCCAAGTTCACCTCGGTTGGGGGATTGAAGACAGGCGCAAGCGTGGAGATTGCAGGTGTTGAGGTTGGAAGGGTGAAGAGTATCTCGTTGGACCTGAACGACTACATGGCCAAAGTGGCCATGCTCCTGCGTTCTGACGTGAAGGTTCAGGAGGATGCCATGGCGGCGGTGAAGACCAAAGGTCTCATAGGCGAGAAGTATGTTGAGATAACTCCCGGGGCGTCCGATAGAATACTGAAGGACGGGGGAATGATAAGGGATACCCAGCCTCCCTTTGACCTGAGCACCGCTATTGGCAAGATGGTGTTCGGCAACGCCGGAGGTGATGCTGGGGGAGACGAAGGAGGAGAGGGAGAACTGAAATGAGAGAGGGAAGGAGCAAAGCACTTTTCTACCTTGTGGCGGTGGTCGCCTGCGTGAACCTCTGCACCCTGGGGTTGGTGCCTGCATCCTTCGCGGGGAGTGACCAGGGACCAAGGCTCTACGACACGGAGGCTACGGAGGTGAGTTCTGAGACCATGCCCGATCCTCTGCTGCCAATGAACAAGTTCTTCTTCCAGGTGAACGACAAGCTCTACTTCTACGCCTTGAAACCTGTTGCCAGAGGATACAAGGCGGTGCTGCCCGAGCGGGTTAGGGTTTGCATCAAGAACTTCATCTACAACCTTGAGACGCCCATCAGGCTGGTGAACTCCATTCTGCAGTTGAAGCCAGGAAAGGCGGGGATCGTGCTGGGGAGGTTCATAGTTAACACAACCATTGGAGTGGTTGGCCTCTTCGACCCTGCCTCTTCCAGGTTGGGCCTGGAGAAGGTGAACGAGGACACGGGACAGACTTTGGGGGTTTACGGGGTTAAAGAGGTTTTCTACCTCGATGTTCCCATTCTGGGTCCCTCTTGCTTCAGGGACATCCTGGGGTATGTGGGTGACACGGTGCTTCACCCACTATTCTACGTGAATCCGTGGATATTCTTTGGCGAGGTGGCCCTGGACAAGGTGAACACCACCTCCCTTACCCTTGGAGAGTACGAGGAGTTCAAGGCGTCCTCCCTCGATCCCTACACAGCGCTTAAAGACGCCTACTTCCAGCATAGAAGGGCCCTTATTGCCCAATAGAGGAGGACCTAAGAGATGCGTTCTCGTGATTTGAAGGGTAAGCTCATCGTTTCCTTGGCAGTAGTGCTGTTGGTCTCTATTTCCCAGGTAGTGTGGGCGGGAGAACCCACTAAGCAGCTGAAAGAGCATGTTGACGAGATGATATCCATTCTCTCCAATAAGTCTCTTTCTACCAAAGAGAAGCACCAGAAGGTTTACAAGATCTTGGACGAGGCGGTTGACTGGGACGAGGTTGCAAAGAGGGTGCTGGGTATACATTGGAGACGAAGGACCCCTGAAGAGAGAGAGCGGTTCAAGGTGCTCTTCAAGGACTTCGTAGAGGCCAAGTACGCCAAGAGGTTTGAGATGTACTCCGGGGAGAAGGTCTACTTCGGGAAGGAGACGGTTGAAGGGGACTATGCCAGCGTGCTGGTGAAGATAGAGACTAAACAGAACCGGACATTCACCATGGAGAACAGGATGGTCTTGAAGAACGGAAAGTGGCTGATCTACGATATCTTGATTGAGGGAATAAGCATGGTGAACAACTACAGAACCCAAATAAATAACATTATCGCAAAGCATTCGTTTAAGGGTTTGATAAAAATACTTGAGAGAAAGGCTGCGCAAAAGAAGTAGAGTTTAGCGAAAATATGGGTTATAATGAGAGGGTGGAGGAGATTTGTTTCTTCACCCTTTTTTGTTGTCACAAAGAAGTTCGGTAAAGCCTTATTAAAATGTTTGTCTAAGACTAATAGTAACTTAAAATATATTTTCTCTGGGGTTCAAAGCTAAAGAAGGTAAAAATTTTTCCGATACAACTGTTGAGTTAGCTGTCGTTTGTGGGTATTAGAGAAGGACAGGTAGGTGTTGGTTTGCGTGAAGGAGGACATGAACTGATGAACGGAGTCATCATTTTAGGGGCAGGGAAATGACGAGAAAAGAGCTTATCAAAAAGGCAGAAGAAGGGTCGTTAGAAAAAGAAGAAGCAGTTCTTATCTCAGAGGCCACGAGAAAATCTCTCAAGTATATGGTGGCGATGGGAATTCCTACGGTTCCTACTCTCTTCACTCCCTGGTTTTACGCTTATCTGGATCTGATGCTCAAGGGAAAGATGGATCCCGAGCCGAAAGAGGTGGTGGAGCGGTATCGGATTGTGCTTAAGGAGCTCATGGACGAGGTAACGGCCGAGAAGAAGCTGGCCGAGGCAGAGAGGATTAGGGAAGAGAGTAGAAAAGTGGTGAGCGAAGCAGGAAGGGAAATTTTGTCTACTTTGAAAGAGATGGAGTTACATGATGTTTCGTTGGCGTCTCACCATGAAAAGGTAGAAAATATAAAAACAATAGAAAGTCTTACTGAGATGATCGATGCCCTGAAAAATGAAATAGAGGATCTGAGAATTACCAATAAGAGAACCCAACAAGCCCTGCAAAAATCCTCTGAAACCATTAGAAAACTCGAGGCGAGGCTTCAAAAGACCGAGATAGACGCACACTACGATCCTCTGACCCTTGTTTCGAACCGTAGAATGTTTGAATCTAGATTGAAAGATCTGTTTGTGGAGTTTGATAGAAGTAAGTCTCCTTTTGTGTTGCTAATGATAGACATAGACGACTTCAAAAAGGTGAACGACCTATACGGGCACAGGGTTGGAGACGAGGTGTTGAGGTCCGTAGCAAACACCTGCAGCACGAGCTGAGGGGCGATGACCTGGTGGCTCGCTATGGTGGAGAGGAGTTTGCAATTCTGCTGCCCCACACCTCTCTGAGGGAGGCTACCCCAGTAGCAGAGCGTCTACGCAAAAAGGTACAGGAGATGGTAGTGAACTCCTCCAACGACACGGTGAAGGTGACGATAAGCGTGGGGCTGGCCCAGTCGCGTCCTTCAGACAGCCCCGACGACCTGGTGAAAAGGGCAGATAAGGCCTTGTACCTTGCCAAGGATTCGGGCAAGAACTGCGTCAGGAGCGAGATAGACCTGATAACCAAGGGGTTGCTGTGAAGGTTTGGGATACGCTTCTCCTTGCCAAAGACGGGTTGTGGGGCAAAGTCCTCAAGAACGACTAAACGGGAGTGGAGAATGGAGCGGGTGGCCATTGTGGGGGTTACTGGCTACACGGGGATAGAGCTTGCAAGGATCCTGTTGAACCATCCAGGGATAGAGCTGGCCATCTTCACCTCCGACACCTACAAGGACAGGCCCTTGTCAGAGGTTGTTCCCTCTTTCGCGGGGGTGGAGGAGAGGCCCTGTGCCCCCATGGATCCTGATCTGGTGGCCACTGAGGCAGGATTGGCATTTCTCTGTTTGCCCCACGGAACCTCGATGAGGGTGGCTCCTCAGTTGTTGGAGAGGGGCGTTAGGGTGGTAGACCTAAGCGGGGACTACCGGTTCAGGGATGCCACTGACTATTCAGAGTGGTACAAGGTGGAGCACGAGAACCCTCACCTCCTGGAAGAGGCGGTGTATGGCCTTCCAGAGCTATTTGGAGATAGGGTGAAGCATGCCCGGCTCGTGGCAAATCCTGGCTGTTATCCTACAAGCGTGATCCTTGCTTTGGCGCCCCTTTTCTTGATGGGAGTGGAGGTTGAGGGAACCATAGTGGTGGACTCTAAGTCGGGGGTGAGCGGTGCCGGTCGCAAGCCCTCCCAGAGGCTTCACTATCCCGAGTGCAACGAGTCTTTCTCGCCTTACGGCACAGGAGTTCACAGGCATCAACCCGAGATGGAGGAGGGAATAGAGCGTTTATGCAAGAGGAGGCCTACTCTCCTCTTCTCTCCCCATCTGGTTCCCATGAACAGGGGCATACTGAGCAGCATGTACGTGAACCTATCCTCTTCTGTTGATGAAGGTGAGATTCGCGGGTTCTACCAGGAGTTCTACAAGGATAGTCCCTTCGTTGAGGTACTGAACCGGGGTGAGTATCCTTCCACCAGGAACGTGAGAGGTTCAAACCGTTGCCACATCGGAATTTTCACCCTGAATGGGGGACGGCTGCTGGTTCTCTTCTCTGCAATTGACAACTTGGTGAAAGGAGCCTCGGGTCAGGCGGTTCAGAACATGAACCTCATGCTGGGTCTTCCAGAGACCATGGGACTGGAGGCAACGGCATTGTTCGTTTAGCCGTTTCCCTTTCCGTTTTTGACCGGCAAAGGCAGGACCACTCTAAATAGGGCTCCTCCCAGTTCTGAATCCCCTACCTCTATTCGCCCCCCGTGATCCTCTACTGCGGAGAGGGCTATGGATAGGCCGAGGCCCGTCCCCTTGGTGACGTCTGTGGTGAAGAAGGGGGAGAAGATAGTCTCTCTTATCTCCTTAGGAATTCCAGGGCCGTTGTCTTCTATGGCTACCTCTATCTCATTCTCTTTCTGCTTGGTGGATATTCTGATTATTCCGTCTTTTTCTGGAACTACTTTCTCGGCATTGAGCACGATGTTCACCAGGGCTTGCTGGATAGCGTGGGATTCTCCCCAAACGAACTGCAGATTGGGATCTAACCGGATCTCCAACTCTATTCCTCTCTCCAGTATGGACTGGCTTCTTAAGAGTGCGATATTGCTTACGAGTCCGTTAATATCAATTTGGCCCACTTCTCCTTCTCTATTGCCAACAAAAGATAGAAGTCGGTTTACAACCTCTGCGCATCTCTTTCCTTCCCTCTCGATCACCCTCAGCATCTCCCTCGCATCTTCAGGGAGATCTTCCCTTTCCAAGAGAAACTGGGAGAATCCTACCACTGCTGTGATGGGATTGTTTAAAGAGTGGGAGACTCCCTCCAAGACCTCAGATATGGCCTCCAACCTTTCTAACTTTATGAGGTTCAAGTTGCTTCTCACCTCTGCGGTTACGTCTCGGAGGATGAAGAGAACCGATTCCACTTTCCCCTTTTCTCCCAATATGGGGTATGCTCGTAATGAGAAAGTGCGATTTTCATCCACAAAACGGGAGTCTTTAGGAGCTTTGCTTCGCACTACAGAGTTTGTTATAGATTGACACAGTTTGCAGAGGATGGAAATAGTGCATCTTTCTATGGGAAAAGAAGAGGTAGGAGCTACCTCCTTTCCGAGGAGGTTGAGCGCGGCTTTGTTTGAATAAGAGATCCGATTGTTCCTAATGTTAACTATAAATACTGCATCTTCGAAGGCCTCCATGGCGGTTTCCCATTGGCGTCTCTTTAGCTCTCTCTCCCACCACAACCTATACCCTGCGACCACGAGTCCTATGTCTGGCAGTATCTCTTCTATGCCGTTCAGCCGTTTTCTCAATGTCTCAATAGGGGATGTGCAGAAGAATCCCAGGGCTGCTTCAACTCTGTTGTGAAAGAATAGAGGATAGATTATCCCGCTTTCCATAATGCCATTGAGATCTTCCCTCCTTAGTTCTAAGGGTTGATGGGTTTCAAAGACCTTTAATGCTATCTGAGCAAAATGTTGGCAAGCATTGTCAAGAGAAGTTATGTGGGAAAAGCAACGATGGATTTGCCTTTGGGGGAGACTTTCGTCTCTGAAAACCAAGCTTATTCCCGCAATGTCCACGATTTTCTTTAATCCCTCTCCTAACGCGTTCAGTAGCTCCTCTAAGTTCTGAGCGGAAAGCAGGGTTTTGTGTAGGGAGAAGAAGAGTTTTGCATAGGCGTTTACCAGCGCTCCTTCTTCTCTTGCCGTGACAATAGAGGTGCTCTGCAGGGATTCCATCTCTACCTTTTGATCTCCTCGTCTCAAATAGGAATTATTAACTAATTCTTCCTCCTCTCTTCTGACACCTTTTATTCTACTCTGATGGTGTTTCTTAAAGCAATGTACTTCAAGGAACTTTCTTTTTGAGAATTGAATTCGCAGGGTGTAGAGTCTTCCACAGATCGTAGGAACGAGGAGAAGGCGTATGAGAGTACCCCCTCTTATTGAGGCTATGCTGAAGCGGGAGTTCTATCCCCACGCACCAAAGGAGGTGCAGATGGTTCAGACCCACATATCCTGGGTCTTTCTGGCAGACGAGCTGGTTTACAAGGTGAAGAAGCCAGTCAACTACGGGTTTCTCGACTTCTCTACCCTGGAGAAGCGCAGGTTCTACTGCAACCGGGAAGTTGAGCTTAACAGGAGGTTGAGCGGGGATATCTACCTGGGGGTGGTTCCCATCGTCCTGGATGACGGCGTTTGGAGGTTGGGGGATGATCAGGAGATGGAGGTGGCTTCGGAGTACGCCGTTCTCATGAAGAGGATACCCGACCGGTCTTTGTTGCAGAATCTCATCAGAAAGGGCAAGGTTCCTCCCAATGCCATGGAGATGGTGGCTAAGGTGGTTGCAGGGTTTCACTCCGAGGCAGAGAGGTCTCCAGAGATAGCGGCTTTTGGTACTCCAGAGAGGTTTAGGGTGAACACCGACGAGAACTTCTCCCAGACCGAGGAGTACATTGGCGTCTCCATATCCAGGGAGGCCTATTCGCTAATCAAGGAGAAGACCGAGGAGTTCTACGCCTCCCAGGGGACCCTGATGGAGAGACGGGCTAGAGAGGGCAGGGTGGTCGATTGCCACGGTGATCTTCACAGCCAGCACATCTGCCTTCTTGACGAGGAGGTGGTGATTTTTGACTGCATAGAGTTTAACGAGAGGTTCAGGTACGGAGATGTGGCCTCTGAGGTGGCCTTTCTCGCCATGGACTTAGAGTTTCTCATGCAGCACCAGCTGGCCGCCCAGTTTGTGGATCACTACGTTGAGTTTTCGGGAGACGAGGAGCTGAGGGAGATGCTTCCCTTCTACCTCTGTTATCGGGCCTACGTTAGGGGAAAGGTGGAGTCGTTCAGAATACACGACGAGACAGCTCCCTTCGAAGAGAGGATGAATGCCTTGCTGAGGGCACAGAGGTTCTTCTTTCTGGCGGAGAAGTACGCGAGGGAGATGTGATGCCCTTCGTTGCGGTGGTCTTCGGGTTGATGGGTTCTGGCAAGAGCAGGCGCGCTAGGGAGCTGGCCGAGAGAACAGGTGCGGCCTATCTAAGCTCCGATATAACGAGAAAGAGGATGGCCAATGTCTCTCTAACGGAGAGGGCGGGGAAGGTCTTCGGAGAGGGTGTCTACTCTCCTGGGTTCACCGATGAGGTTTACAGGGAGATGTTGAACCAGGCGGAGAGGTACCTGGCTCAGGGGAAAGGGGTTGTTCTCGACGCCACTTACTCGAAGAGGCGTTACCGGGATCAGGTTAGAGATGCCGCTAAAAGGTGGGGGGTTCCCCTCTTCTTCTTCTTTGTTGATACCCCCGAGGAGGTGATTCGCCAGCGGTTGTTGAGAAGGGAGAGAAAGAAGGTGATCTCCGACGGTAGGTTGGATGTGTTTCCCCAGCACAAGGCAGGATTTGAGCATCCTTTTGAGGACGAGGTTGTTATGGTGATCCCAGGAGAGGGGGGGGTTGATAGGGCGGTGGACGAGATGGTAGCAACCATTGGGAGGGGATAGGTTATTAACCCTCCAATCCCTGAGGAGAGGATTCATAAATGGGAGAAGAGGCGAGAATAAGGATTCAGATACTCAGGGCGCTGAAGGCAGGCCCGAAGGACTTCTGGCAGTTGATAGACTTGCAAGATAGCCACATCATAGCCTTCTTCGAGACATTGAAGGCCCTGGAGAGGGAAGGATCGGTGGTGAGAAAGGGGGATTTCTACCACCTCGCTGGGGATGTAGAGGATGTGCGTCCCTTGGAGCCTACAACCTGTCCCAGTTGTTCTGGTACGGGGTTGGTTATTAAGGGCTTCTTCAAAGAGGTGGCGGATAGGTTTCTGGAGATCACCGAAAACCGCCCCCTGCCCGTTGGGGAGTACGATCAGGGCTTTGTACGCCCTCAGGACACGCTGAGGCGGATGCTCTTCATGTATCAAAGGGGAGACTTGGAGGGTAGGGAGATCTTTATTCTTGGCGACGACGATCTTCTCAGTGTGGCCATAGGTCTGACGGGTCTGGCCAAGAGGGTAACGGTGGTGGAGATTGACGAGAGGCTGGTGGAGTTCATCGAGAATTTCTCCCTGAGATATGCCCCGGGCCTGATCACCGTGCAGCAGTACAACGTGCTTGAGCCATTACCAGAGGGCGAGCGCGGCAGGTATCAGGTGTGCGTAACCGATCCCGTAGAGACCCACAACGGTTTCAGGCTCTTTGTTACGCGTTGCCTCTCTACTCTTGAGGGGAGAGGGGCTGCTGCTTACGTGGGACTCACGCATCTCGAGGCCTCTCTCAAGAAGTGGCATCGTTACCAGAGAATGCTCAACGAGGCGGGACTCGCTGTCACCGACATCATCAGGGACTTTGCCTACTACCCGGAGGAGGAGAACCAGTGGGAGGTCTTCTACGAGACCTACGAGATCATGCGTAGGGAGAACCTGCCCATTCCCAGGAGCGATTGGTACAGGTCGTCCTTTGTCAGGGCAGAGGTGGTTGAGCCGTTGACCCTGCCAGAGGTGGAAGACGTCTCTACTGAGAACCTCTACTTTGACGAGGAGTCTTGGGCCACTCCTCTCTATCCTGGAGACGATTAAGGGGGAATCGTGTTCAAGAAACACAGCGACGCTGCCAGAAGGGATCTGGATAAGTCTCCGGGCCTTCAAAGGGCCATGGAGTTTCTCACCGAGGCGGAG
>CAZMTB010000079.1:0-2928 GCA_964569095.1 uncultured Aquificales bacterium | reverse complement strand
TTATCCCAGAGACCGCTGCGCCCAGCAGCATGTTTATGGAGGATACCTCGCTCTCGGCCTGGATGAACACCCCTCCCACCTCTGGTAGCCTCCACGAGAGATACTCGGGAATCTGGCTTTGGGGGGTTATGGGGTATCCTGCGTAGAAACGGCATCCCGCCCGTACGGCGGCCTCTGCTATGGCCTCGCAACACTTCCAGAGTCTCGACTGGCTCATTTGTACACCTCTATCACCACGTCTGGGCAGACCTCTGCGCAGAGGGCACAGGAGATACACTCCTCCTGCGAGGTGATCTCTACAGGATGGTAGCCGCCCTTGTTTCTCTTCTTCTCGTTTATCACCAAGATCTTTTTGGGACACGCATCCACGCAGAGACCGCATCCTTTGCAGAGGTCTTCGTCGATCACGATCATCTCTCGTCCCCCAGGAGGGGAATACCTTCTCCTCCCATCATACGCCTAAGCTCCTCTCTCGACTCTTCTCTGGTCAACCCTTTTAGCTGGGTTACGGTTCTCTCTCCTTCAATCCTCTTGGTTACCCTTATGTGGTGCTCTCCGAAGGCGGCGATCTGTGGCAGGTGGGTGATGCAGAGAATCTGCTTCTCTCTTGCCAGGGTCTTCAGCATCCTACCCACCTCCACCGCGGTCTCCCCGCCTATTCCGGTGTCTATCTCGTCGAGCACCCACAGGTCACAATCCCCTCTATGGGATAAAAGACTGTGTATTGCAAGGGTTATTCTTGAGAGCTCGCCTCCAGAGGCCACCTTCCATAGGGGCTTGATTCCCTCGCCGGGATTGGGCTCGATGAGTAATTCGGCCTTCCTTATTCCCCAGGGGCCAAGCTCCTTCTCGGAGAACTTCAGGTGCAGCCTGGCCTCCTCCAGTCTCAAGTCTTTCAGTCTCTTCTCTACCTCTCTGCAGAACCCTTCAGCGGCCTCTTCTCTCTTTGAGTGGAGTTCCTCTCCCAGCTCCCAGAGCTGCTTGTGTATCCCTTCTACCTTGAGCTTCAGCTCGTCGAGACCCTCTTGTCTATCTTCCAGTTCCGCGAGCTCTTCCTTTGCCTTTTGCAGGTAGACGAGCATCTCTTCAACCCTCGAACCGTATTTGGGCTTGAAGCGGGCGATGAGGTCGAGGCGCTCTTCAACCCGTTGTAGCTCTCCGGGATCCTCGTTGGTCTCTCCTGCTACCGAGATCAGGTTCATGGTTTGGTCTTCAACTGCGACAAGGGCCCCTTCTAAGGCCTCCACCGCCGAGTCTATGCGGGGGTCTAATCCTCTCCAGTTCTCCAGCTCCCGCAGGGCGAGATCCAAAAGGTTGCGCGCAGATGGCTCGTCTTCGCTGAGTAGCCCTGCAGCCTTGAGCAGGCCTTCCTTGCAGCGCACGGCATTGGAGAGGATCTTCTCTCTTCTCCTCAGCTCCTCCTCTTCCCCCGGCTCCAGATTTGCCTCTTCCAGCTCTTTTATCTGAAAGCGTAGAAACTCTATCCTTTGGAGCCGCTCCCCAGTGCTGCGC
Source organism: uncultured Aquificales bacterium (assembly GCA_964569095.1). GTDB lineage: Bacteria > Thermosulfidibacterota > Thermosulfidibacteria > Thermosulfidibacterales > JALWSI01 > JALWSI01. The sequence goes on along the minus strand of CAZMTB010000079.1, from coordinate 1,416 downwards.
TCGGTGTTCTCCAGTTCTTTGAGAAGTTCTTCGTGTTGGCGGTAGAGATGTAGGTACCGTTGGTGCAGGTCTTTTAGCCCTGCGTAGTCGTCCAGTATTGAGGTGTGGCGGGAAGGGTGCAGAAAGGAGTGGTGGTCTCTTTGGCTCTGGATCTCCATGAGGTGGGGAGAGAGCCTTTTCAGGGTGTTCAGGGTAGAGGCGCAGTCGTTTATGAAGACCCGGTTTTTACCTTGCCTCGTTAGTATCCTTCTCACCACCAAAGGGTTTTCGAAGGGTATGCCTGCTTCAGAGAGGATCTCCCTGACGGGAGATTCAAGGCGAAGCTCGAAGACTCCCTCTACCAGCGCGTCTTGGGTGCCTTCTCGTATCCAACCTGCGTCGCCCTTCTTGCCGGCGAGAAGTCCCAAAGAGTTCACCAATAGGGATTTGCCCGAGCCCGTCTCGCCGGTGATAACCGTCAGACCCTCCTGGAAGCTCAGCGAGGCATCGTTTATCAGGGCAAAGTTTCTGGTTTTCAGGCTGAGAAGCACGTGCACCTCCTCTTCGAGAGGGGCTTTTATTCCAGAAGGGTATTGATAATCAAACCGCTCTGCGTATCCTTATCTTTTGGGATTGACGGGACAGGGCCCTTTTGTTAGAGGCACCCTGCCCAGTGGGCCGCTAGCTCAAGTGGCAGAGCAACGGCCTTTTAAGCCGTTGGTTCCAGGTTCGAGTCCTGGGCGGCTCACCAGAGTCCGGGAGCGTCCCCTTCGTCTAGCCCGGCCCAGGACACCGCCCTTTCACGGCGGCGACGGGGGTTCAAATCCCCCAGGGGACGCCATCTTTACCCACCTGTAGGTTTCTACGACCTCCAAGCCCTTTAAGCGCACCACTCGTGTCCAGTACTCTCCCGGGGCCAAGGTCTTCCAGATAGAATAGGGGAAGTGGAAGGTGTTGCCCTCTGCGAATCCTCCGGCGGCGGGGTGGAAGGCTGGACCAAGTCCTACCTGTACCAGGTACTGTCCGTCCCCTTGCCAGGTGAAGGCTGGAGGAGACTCAACCTCTCCGAGATCCACGAAGAGAGCGTTCTCGGTGTGTTTCTGCAACCAGGTCTCTACCCTCTTTGCCAGGCGTGTCTTCACTCTTCCAAAGTGCCTATCCAGGTATAGCTCCCTTGACCTTGCCATGTGTTCTGCTGCCTCTGGATTTTGTTTGCCGCTCTGATTGAATAGGTGCACCATCTCGGCCTTGGGGTGGTAGAGCAGCTTATAACCGCCTTTTCTCACCCGCTGGCACCAGTCGGAGTCCTCGTAATAGAGGAAGAAGGTTGAATCGAATATGCCCACCTTACGTACCACGTCCCTTCTGGTCATGATGGCGGCTCCGGACAGCATCTTTGCCGGCTGGGGGGTCTCTGCACTCCAGAAGTCCATGACG
>CAZMTB010000078.1:0-5814 GCA_964569095.1 uncultured Aquificales bacterium | reverse complement strand
GGGACAGCGGTACTCTACCTCTCTCACATTGACTTCACCAAACTCGGGTTGCCAGAGCTTCCGGCGGAATCTCCCGCCAAATACTCCGAGAGGATACACCACGGTATCTACCGCACGGTGCTACCTCCCTTTCTCTCTTTTGGGGTGATCTACTTCTTGATGGCGCGCAAGAACCACAATACCAATAGCCAAGAGAAGAAGGAGAGAGACCATGAATGAGTTTGAAAGGGTGGAGAGAAGGTTGATAACCAAACCATTCCTCTTCTTCTCTCTTCTTTTCCTTATGGGACTCTACTTCCTCGGTTTGAGGTTTTTCAAAGGCATAGGCTATGTCTCCAACATGTCTGACGGGTATCCCTGGGGTATCTGGATTGCATACGACGTGGTGGTGGGGACGGGTTTGGCCTGCGGGGGCTACGCCTTGGCCATACTTATCTACTTCCTTCATAAAAGGAGGTTCCATCCCCTCATCCGGAGCGCTGTGCTCACCAGTGCCTTTGGATACACAATGGCGGGTCTGTCGGTGATCATCGATCTGGGTAGGTATTGGAACGCCTACAATTTTATGCTTCCTAACAAGTGGAACCTGAACTCCGTGCTTCTCGAGGTGGGTTTGTGCGTTATGGCCTACACCTTGGTTCTCTGGGTGGAGCTTATACCGCCCATTGCAGAGAGATTAGCAGAGAGATTTCACCTCTCCCCTCAGAAGATCCAAAAGATAGAAGAGGTGGTGGTCATATTCGCCACATTGGGCATGTTGCTTCCCACCATGCATCAGTCCTCTTTGGGGTCGGTGCAGCTCATCTCTACGGTGAAGCTCCATCCGTTGTGGCACACCCCATTCTTGCCTCTGCTCTTTCTCATCTCTTGCGTGCTCATGGGATTTGCAGTGGTAACCTGCGAGTCCCTTCTATCCTCTCTCTTCTTCAACCGTCCCTACGAGACACCTATGCTCAAAAACCTTACCAGGTACATGGTGTTCATCGGCTTGGGATGGGGAATACTGCGCCTCTTTGACCTGGTGGTGATGGAGGGTCGCGGAGGGCTTCTCTTCTCTTCTGGAGGCTTGTCTCTCTCTTTCTGGGTGGAGTTGGCCCTTTTTGTGGTTCCCTCTCTTCTCTTCCTGATGGAGCGTTTCTCTAGTAGTCCCAGGTGGCTATTCGTGCTTGGAGCCATGTACTTACTGGGAGGGGCACTCTACAGGTTCAACGCATATCTGATTGCCTGGAGTCCCGGAAAAGAGTGGGTCTACTTTCCGTCTTTTGGAGAGACGATGATCACTTTGGGAGTGATATCCTTGGAGGTCTTGCTCTATCTTTTCTTTGTCAAGACCTTTCCAATACTGCCTGAGGTTCAGCACCATTAAGGGGGTAAAACCATGGGAAAGAGAATAGTCTGTGATCCCATTACCAGAATAGAAGGACACCTGAAGATAGAGGTAGAGGTAGAGGGCGGCAAGGTACGGGATGCGTGGTCCTCTGCCCAGATGTGGCGAGGCATAGAGGTGATTTTGAAGGGCAGGCCTCCCGAAGACGCCTGGTTCATCACCCAGCGCATCTGTGGGGTATGCACAACGGTTCATGCAATTGCCTCTGTTAGGGCTGTGGAGAACGCTTTGGGAATAGAGATCCCTCTCAATGCTCAGCTCATAAGGAACATCGTGATGGGTTCCCATGCACTCCACGACCACATCGTTCACTTCTATCATCTATCTGCTTTGGATTGGGTGGATGTTGTCTCTGCCTTAAAGGCGGATCCTCGTAAGACCGCTAAGATTGCCCAGAGCATATCCGATTGGGAGTTGAACGGAGTTTCGGAGTTTAAGGCCACCCAGGAGAAACTCAAAAAGTTTGTGTCGAGCGGTCAGCTTGGACCCTTTGCTAACGGCTATTGGGGGCACCCTGCCATGAAACTGCCTCCAGAGGTGAACCTGTTGGCGGTGACCCACTACCTCCAGGCCCTGGAGTTCCAGAGGTACGCAGATTCCGCCTGTGCGGTACTGGGGGGTAAAAATCCGCATATCCAGAACCTGGCAGTGGGAGGTGTTGCCAATCCTATCAACCTGGACAACCAGGCCACGCTCAATATGGAGAAACTCGCCAGGGTGAAGTTCCTCTTGGAGAAGGTGAGAGACTTCGTGCATAAGGTCTATCTCCCCGATGTGGCAGCAATAGCTTCCTTCTATCCTGAGTGGCTGAAATACGGCAAAGGCGTTGACAACTATCTGGCGGTTCCAGACATGCCTCTTGACACCAAAGGAGAGAGCTTTGACCTGCCTGGAGGAACCATCTTCGGTGGGGATCTCAACTCCTACACTCCGATAAAGGGCTTCAACGATCCCTACTTCAGAGAAAACGTGAAGGAGTGTATTGCCCACTCTTGGTACGATGGGGACTGGACGAGACACCCCTGGGAGGAAGAGACCGTTCCCAAATACACGGATTACGACACCAGTGGTCGCTACTCATGGGCAAAGGCGCCACGTTTCGTCACCGATGAGGAGAGGCACCCCATGCAGGTTGGTCCCTTGGCCCAAGTCCTTATGGGGTATGCCTCTGGTCATCCGTTGATAAAGAAGTACGGTGATTTTGCCTTGAATCTCATCTCCACCCTTTCGGGATCCAGGGCCACCCCTAACAATCTGCGTTCCACCTTGGGAAGGCACATGGCACGGGCCATCAGGGCGGCTGCCATCTCCGATCTGGTGTTGAAACACTGGCAGCTTCTGGTGGATAATATCTCCAAGGGAGACACTGAGATCTGGCATGAGTATTCGTATCCCAAGGAAGATATTCGAGGGGTAGGATTCCACGAGGCGCCACGGGGAGCCCTCTCTCACTGGGTGGTGATTTCCGGCGGTAAGATCAGGAATTACCAGTGCGTGGTGCCATCCACTTGGAATGCGGGTCCCAGGGATTCCAAGGGCCGTCGAGGTCCCTATGAGTCCTCCCTGGTAGCCAATCCTATTGCTGACATGGAGAGGCCTCTTGAGGTGTTGAGAACCGTTCACTCCTTTGATCCTTGCATAGCGTGTGCGGTGCATATCTTTGATCCTTTGGGCAATAAGAGGAGCTCCGTAAGGGTTTTATGAGTGTGGGTTGAGGACTCGGAGATGCGTCCCCGCTCCACCGCTGTTGGGGTGGTGGGGCTGGGGAACATACTGATGGGTGACGATGGGGTGGGGGTGAGGGTTGTTCAGCGGTTGCAGGCTATGGACCTGGGTCGTGAAGTGGAGGTGATTGACGGGGGAGTGGGGAGTCTTAGCATTCCTTTTTACAGATATAAGGGCATTGTTCTCGTGGACGCCGTGGTCTCTTCCCACCCTCCGGGCACGGTTCTTACCTATGGCAGGGAGGAGATTCTTCAAGGGGGGATTGACCTGCTGAAGCTATCCCTTCACGGAATGGGATTTAGCGAGGTGCTATCGCTCCTGGAGATGAGGGAAGAGGCGCCTGAGGAGGTTCTGCTTGTGGGCATTGTTCCCAAGGAGGTGAAAGTAGGCATAGAAATCTCCCCCGAAGTAGAGAGGGCCATACCCCTTGCCATAGACCGTGTACTCCACCTCGCGGAAGAGATGTTGCTAAGGTTTGGTTAAGCTTTACTGGACCTTGGCTGGTTTCTCCTCCTTCTGTGCGGCAGGGGTGTTCACCACTGGGGCCTGATCCTCGTCGGGTATTCTTGCCACATCTTCCACCTCTCTGGCGGCCTTCCTGAACTCCCTCAATGCCTGACCCATTCCCCTTGCCACCTCGGGTAGCTTCTTTGCCCCGAAGAGGAGTAATATCACCAAGAATATCAGCAGTATCTCAGAAAAACCCATGCTGCCCATCTCTTACCTCCTTTCTCGTCAACGCCTTCCCTTTCCCCCTTTCTAACTCTACCTAGGTTTATTCCTCAAGCCCCGATTTCTTTTCTTTTCTGAGTTGACAAAAAAGCAGGGGTGAAGCACACCAAGGCGTGGTCATGAAGAGAAGTGTTTACGGATTGAGGGTAGCATGCCTGTGGGTGGTTGCCCTCTTGTTGCTGCTGCCAGTGGTAGGGTCTGCCTCCCCTTCTGTTTCTCCCTTCGACATGCAGGGACTGGATGAAGGGGTTTCGGTCAAAGAGATAGAGGGCAAGATAAGGGAGTGCCAGAAGACCATCTCCTTTCTGAACGGGCTCGTGCAGCGCTATCCCAGTACCCGGGAGACCCTCTCCCAGGCTATGGATCTATTCCAGGGGGTTATCTACCAGCTCACCAACTTGAAGGGCGATCTCTCCTCTCCCGCCAGTGGTCTCTCGGTGACTCTTCCGGCGATCTCTACGACGCCCCCGTATCCTTTGGAGATCTACAGCAAGCTTCTGGTGACCTACTCCTCCATTGCCCAGCAGCTGGAGGCGGCCAACCTGAAGGTCCAGTTGCTGAAAGACGAGCTGGAGAGCCTGGAGTCCGAGATGAAAGATCTCTCTTCCCAGTGGTTTGACCTGCGAAAGAAGGTTCCTCCACCACCAACCTACTACCTCGTTCTTGCCCAGCTGTTGAACGCACAGGCCCAGTATCTCATTGGAAGCCTGAAACTCTCCAGAACAACCAAAAAGATAGAGGCACTCTCCAAACTTAGGTCAGAGGCTGACACCCTGCTGAAAAGGGTCTTTTCTCACCTTAAGCTCGAGGAAGGAGACCTGAAAAGGGCAGAGGCTTACGCAAAGCAGACGAGCCAGAACCTGGAGAAGGTCAGGGATCAGGTTAGAGAGACGTTGACCAGGCTAAACCGTCAGGCAGCCCTTCTTGAGGTGAAGGAGAGGCGGGTATCCGACAGGCTACAGGACCCGAAGCTCTCGGCGAAGGAGCGAAGGGCTCTTCGTCTCGAGAAGGAGCGGCTGGAGGTGCTACAGGAGAAGACCTTCTTCCTTCGCAAGATCGCCAACCAGAAAGAGAGAAAGGCTCTTCTCGACTACATGGAGGCATCCTTCGGCCTTCAATGGGTGAAGTGTTACACGGGCACCTGTTCAAGTAGAGAGAAGGCCAAGAACATAGAGCTTTGGAAGGGCAGGATAGCCAAACTGAAAACCTATCTGGAATCCACCAAGGCGGCCTTCAACAGGCTCCAGACCACCTCTGAGATCATCAACAGCAAGGTTATTGCCCTTGAACAAGCAGGGACCTCATCTGGCGGGAGGTCGTTGGAGCGATTGAAGGCGGCCTACCGGGAGCTGCTGGAGGTGGTTGATTCCCTGTCCCAGCTCTACCAGGAGAACATGGGCAAGAGCAAGAGCATGATACTGCGCATGGATTACACCCTGAACCTGTTTCGCAAGAGGGCAGGGGGACTCGAGAGACTCTACACCTGGTTTGTGGAGAACAAGACGGCCATATCGAACCAAGTGAAAACGGTGCTCTACTATCCGCTCTGGACCATCGGCCAGACCCCCTTCACCTTGGCCACCATACTGCGCTTCATCCTAGTGCTGGTTGTGGGAATTCTGCTGGTTAGATTGCTAAGGCACAGAACCTACAAGGTTCTCACCGAGCGATTCGCCCTCTCCCCGGGGCCGGTTAACTCCCTGACCACCCTAATCTACTATGCCCTTATCCTGGTTGTGGTTCTCGTTGCCCTATCTGAGGTTGGCATGGACATGAAGCAGGTCACCCTCATATTCGGTGCCCTTGGCGTTGGAATAGGTTTTGGCCTTCAAACTGTGGCCAACAACTTTGTCAGCGGCATAATCCTACTCACCGAGCGTTCCATCCAGGCCGAAGACATCGTGGAGCTGGAGGATGGGACACTGGGCGAGGTGAGGAAGATAAGCATCCGATCAACGGTGATTCGCACC
>CAZMTB010000077.1:0-6523 GCA_964569095.1 uncultured Aquificales bacterium | reverse complement strand
CTGCGCCTCGACACGAAGGCTATCTTCCTGCCGTCTGGAGACCAGGCTGGAGAGGTGTCGATGGCGGGGTTTCTGGTTATTCTCTTGGTGTATCCCGTGATGAGGTCCTTTATGTAAACGTCGCTGTTTCCGTTCAGTGAGTAGCTGAAGGCGAGCTGCGTCCCGTCGGGCGACCAGGATGGCGAGATCTCTGCCCCTTTACGCTTGGAGAGCACCTTCACCTTTCCCGTGGCCACCTCCAACAGGTATAGGTCTGCCTCGCCCCTCTTAAAGGAGGTGTAGGCTATCCACCTGCCGTCTGGGGACCAGGCGGGGGAGAGGTTTATTGAGTTGTCGTGGGTGAGTATCTGGAAAGAGGAGCCGTCTGGAGAGATTATTCCGAGCTCCTTCACACCCGGCTTGGTTCTCACCGATAAGACCACGGACCCGTAGAATATGCCTTCTTCCCCGGTGAAGGCGGTGAATATGTCGTCGGCGAGGCGCATTCCCACCAGGTCCTTGGCCTCCTGTTTTATGGAGTACCTGCGGGCCAGAATTTCCTTTCCCTCCACTACGTCGAACACCCTGGCAGAGAGTGAGAATTTGCCGTTGGTGGTGCCTCCCTCTCCCACCACCAGTATCTCTGCCCCTATGAACCTCCAGTCTTTAAAGTTTCCCTCTTTGAAGGTGTTGGTGATGAAGGCCTTTGGGTTGATCACTTTGAATAGGCCGTAGAGTTCCAGATCCTTCTTCACCACCTCTGCCACCCGCTTCGCGTCGGGGTCTCCCTTCATCAACAGGGCCACCGACACCAGCTTTCCCCCGGGGGAGGTGATGTCTATGTAAACCTTGGCGTGGGAGGTTAGGGGGAAGACCCACGCCACCAGTACCACCATTGCCAACAGACTCGCATTGCGGAACCACCTAAGCACTATCATCCCACCTCCTTCTTCAGGGTCTGAACCTTATGCCTATCTCCATCTCGTTCCCAGGATACTCTTTCGGGAGCGGAGGAAATGGTGCGGCCTTTCTGACGGCCCTGAGAACGGACCTGTCGAAGAAGACATTGCCAGAGGTAGACTCGAGTTCCACCTTCTTCAGGCTGCCGTCTTCTTTTATGGTTATGGTCACTATGGCCTCTAACCTCTCTCCTTCGTCCACCTCAGGAGGGAAGACCCACTCTTCTCTAACCCTCTTGGATATAGTGTTATAGTAGTTCTGGAAACGGGTTTCAACCGCCCTTGGGTTTGCCGACACCCCCCTTGCACTTCCCGGCTTCACCTGGCCAACCTCCCGGGAGATCTTTGCCAGGGCCTTGGCTATCTGGGCCTCTGGGGCGGGTTCTTTCGCCTTTGCCGTCCTCTTCTCCTTATTGGTCTTCTTTGCCTTCTTGGGCTTGGTGGTTCTCTTCTTTGCCGCTTTGGTCTTCTTTTTGGTTTTGGTGGTCTTCTTTTTGGGCTGTTTCTTCTTTTCGGTCTTCTTGGTGGCCTTCTTCTCCTTCTTCTTTTTCTCCTCCTTAGGAAGCTTCCACGCTGCCTTGCTCTTCTTCTGGGGAGGAGGAGATGGCCTCTTCACCTCTCTCTTTACGGTGCTTTTTGCCTTGGGAGGGGTCGCCTTGGTTTTTGCCTGGCTCTTCTGCTGAACCACCTGGGGACCCAGCAGGGCCACGGTGTAGGTGGGAATGAAGACCCGTTTGGGCTTGTAGTACCTCTGCCATAGCAGCATCCCCCCCACCAAGGAGGCGTGGAGTATCACCGAGACGGTGAAGGCGACTATCCACGAAGAGGGTGATATGCCCGACGAGCCGTATCCCTCCTCGTGTATCACCTATTCCCCTCCTCCTCGCTGTAGGGTGGGTGTTTCTCTCATCTCCTGCTTCTGGCGTCCCGGGCCGGGGCCCTTCTTCTGGAGGTTCTCGTGGCCTGGGACTCCGGCTTGGTCACGAGGCCAACCTTCTTGAAGCCGGCTGCCTTCACCGCTCCCAGCACCGCAATGACGTTCTTGTAGGCGGTGTTGCCGTCTCCCCTTATGGCCACCTGCCTGTTTGGCATCAGTGGATAGAGCGCCTTCAGCTTTGTCCGTAGCTTGGGGAGGGTGTAGCGGTGGCGGTTGAGAAAGACCGAACCGTCCCTGAGAACGGTGATCACTATGGGCTCCTTCTTGCTGCGCAGGGGAGCAGCGGTGGTGTGGGGAAGCTCCACCTTCACCCCGTGGATCAGCATGGGAGTGGTCACCATGAATATGATGAGGAGAACCAGCATCACGTCAACCAGGGGGGTGACGTTGATCTGCGAGACCATACCCTTGTTATTCCTCATCTGCTCCTTCCAGAACGTTCATGAACTCGAAGGCGTGGGCCCTCAGCCCGTCCTCCATTCGCTCCACCTTGGCGAGAAAGTGGTTGTAGGCAACCACGGCGGGTACCGCCACGGCTATCCCCAAAGCGGTGGTGATGAGTGCCTCGGATATGCCAGGGGCTACTACCGCCAGGCTTGCCGAGCCTCGCACTCCTATCTGGTGAAAGGCCCTCATGATTCCCCAGACGGTTCCAAATAGCCCAATAAAGGGGGCAGTGTTACCCACGGTGGCCAGAAAACCGAGCCACGAGTGGAGCCTGGCACGGTTGAGCAGAACCACCTGTTCTACCACCCTCTCCCACACCATGGCCCTCTGGGAGGAGAGGGGGGGGAGGTTGAGCTCTCCCCGGCTAACCGCCCCGGCTAACTCCCGGTAGAGCAAGGGGGCCAATCCCTTTCTGAAGAGCTTCGAGAGGGTGTACAGCCTCCTCCAGTCCCGTTCTCCGTAAAAGGTCCTGATGAAAGAGCGATCCTCCTTGGCTATTCTGTGTAGCTGGATCATCTTGACGATCATGCTGGCCCAACTGGTGAAGGAGAGTATGAGAAGAATGAGAATAACGCCCTTCACCACTGGTCCCGTGGACTGCAGCATGGCCAGCAGGGGGTGAAGCGACAATGCCGTGGTAGATACCTCCATACAACGGTCCTCCTCTCGTCTAATACGATCCCTTGTTATACCACCCCCTCTCTAATCGCAAGGGATTGTGGTGTCACAAAAATTGTGGGTTGTCCGGGTGGCGCAGAGGGGCCAATTTTGAGATAAGGGACTCCCGCGAGAACCGACAGGTTACCACAGGCTACAGAAAAGAGGAGGAGTTTTGACCATGGAGGAGAAGACGCTGGCCATAATAAAGCCCGACGCAGTTGTGAGGGGGCTCGCAGGAACCATAATAGACAGAATCTATAAGGGTGGTCTCCAGGTGGTGGCAATGAAGATGCTCCACCTCTCCAAGGAAGGGGCAGAGGGGTTCTACGCCGTTCACAGGGGTAAGCCCTTCTTCGACTCTCTCACCGATTTCATGTCCTCGGGCCCCATCGTGGTGATGGTGCTGAAGGGTGAGAATGCCATAGCCCGGTGGAGGGAGCTGATGGGAGCCACTGACCCTGCCAAGGCCGCCGAGGGCACAATACGAAAGGAGTTTGCCCTGAACATAGAGAAGAACTCGGTGCACGGCTCTGACGCGCCAGAGACGGCGGCTACCGAGATTGCCTACTTCTTCAACCAGTTAGAGATAGTTGGCTGATGGAGATAGGCGGTAGAACCAGGATTGCGGGGGTGCTGGGTGTGGGCATAGACTACACCCTCTCTCCCCTCATCCACAACGAGGGGTACCGCCTTTTGGGAATAGACGCCGTCTACCTGCCCTTTCACGGCAAGGAGGGTTACCTGAGCGAGATACTCTCTGGGTTCTGCTTCGTTGAGAACTTCATGGGGTTTAACGTCACCGTTCCCTTCAAAGAGATGGCCTACAGGGAGATGGACATCTGCGGTGACGAGGCAGAGGCGGTTCAGGCGGTCAACACGGTGAAGCCCAAGCAGGACAAGCTGATAGGCTACAACACCGATGTGGTGGGATTCAGAAGGGCGGTTGAGGAGCTCGGTTTTGAGGGCGAGGGGAGGAATGCCCTTGTTCTCGGGGCGGGTGGGGCGGCCAGGGCGGCGGTGGTTGCTCTGCACCAGCTGGGGGTGGATACCATCTGGCTGGCCAACCGTGGCAAGGTTCGCCGGGAGAAGGCGGTAAAGATACTGAAGGGCAGGGTTGAACCCCTCTCCTGGGATGCCGATACCATCGCGGGTGTGCTTCCCCAGGTCTCCATCGTGGTGAACGGTACCACCGTTGGTGCAGATGGAAAGGGGATGGTGCCCGTGAGGCTCGGGGCCCTTCCCAAAGGGGCGGTGGTGTACGACATGGTTTACGCGGGGGGAGACACCCCCTTGGTGAGGGACGCAAAGGGGTTAGGTTTAACCGCTGCCAACGGTCTCTCCATGCTGTTGCACCAGGCCGTGGAGTCTTTCGAGATATTCGTAGGGGTGAAACCCCCATTGGAACCCATACGGGAGGCGTTGTTCAAAGGCGAGTCTTGATCTTTGGCGGCGCGAAGTGCAGTATTGGCAGGTAGGGGTGAGAAGATGGCGGTGAATAGCGAGAGGGAGATACCGAGCATCTACGAGGACGACAGCTGCGAGGAGGCCTCTGAGTATCTGAAGGCCCTGGCCCATCCCACGAGGTTGAAGATAGTGAGGGCCTTGATGGGGGGTGAGCTATGCGTGAAGTCCCTTTGGGAGACCTTGGGGCTGCCCCAGGCCAACGTCTCGCAGCACCTCATGGTGTTGAAGAACCAGAACATCATCACCTCTCGCCGCGACGGTCCAAAGATATGCTACTCTCTGGCAGACGAGAGGGCCTTGAAGATACTGCCCCTCATATTCTCGGACCCCGAAGAGAAGGGGTAACCCATACTGCCAAACGAGAAAGGCGGCCCGAAAGGGCCGCCTCCACTTTACGCCTTACGTTTTACTCCTTACGCTTCACGGTCTCGCGCTTCACGTCTCCGCGGGTTTACCTGCCCAGTTTCTTCTCTGCCTCGAGCACGGTGAGGGTGCCGCTTAGCACCGTGTCGGGGTTGAGAGACATGCTGTCTATGCCGCACTTCACCAGAAACTCTGCAAACTCGGGATAGTCCGAGGGGGCCTGTCCGCAGATACCCACCTTCCTGTCGAACTTGTGGGCGGTGTCTATCACCTGGGCGATCAGTCTCTTCACCGCCTCGTTTCTCTCGTCGAAGATGTGGGCTATGAGCTCGGAGTCCCTGTCTACCCCCAGAACCAACTGGGTGAGGTCGTTGGAGCCAATGGAGAAGCCGTCGAATATCTGGGCGAACTCGTCTGCCAGGACCACGTTCACCGGCAGCTCGCACATCACATATATCTCCAGTCCGTTCTCTCCCTGCTTAAGCCCGTTCTTCTCCATCTCCTCGATCACCTTCACGCCCTCCTCGGGGGTGCGGCAGAAGGGAACCATGAGCTTCACGTTGTGTAGCCCCATGACGTCTCTAACCCGCTTCATGGCAGCGCACTCCAGGGCAAAGCCGTCTCTGTAGTTGGGATGGTAGTACCTGCTGGCGCCTCTCCATCCCAGCATGGGGTTGTGCTCTTTGGGCTCAAATAGGTATCCACCCACCAGGTTCTCGTACTCGTTGGTCTTGAAGTCGCTCATGCGCACGATCACGTCTTTGGGATAGAAGGCGGCTGCCAAGGTGGCCACGCCCTCTGCAAGCTGATTGACGAAGTAGGCCTCTTTGTCTGGGAAGCCCAGGGTCATGGACTCGATCTGTGCCTTGAGCCCCGCATCTTCCAGCTTGTCGAAGTAGGCCAACGCCAGGGGATGGATCTTGATGTAGGAGGTGATGATGAACTCCAACCTTGCCAGGCCGACCCCGTCGTTGGGAATGAACGAGTACTTGAAGGCCTCTTCTGGGTTGCCGAGGTTCATCATGATGTGGGTCTTTGGACGCTCCAGGTCTTTCAGATCGAGCCTGTCTACCTCGTACTTGAGAATCCCCTTGTAGATGTTGCCCACGTCGCCTTCGGCACAGGATACGGTGATGTCCATGCCGCTCTTGATCACCGAGGTGGCGGTGGTGGTGCCCACAACCGCGGGAACCCCAAGCTCACGGCTCACTATTGCTGCGTGGCAGGTTCTGCCGCCTTTGTCGGTGACGATGGCAGCGGCGTACTTCATGATGGGTTCCCAGTCGGGATCGGTCATCTCCGTCACCAGCACCTCTCCCTCTTTGAAGCTGCCAATCTCCTTGACGCTACCAATGACGTGTGCCTTACCCGTTCCTATCTTGCTGCCCACGCTTTGGCCCTGCACGAGAAGCTCACCCTTCTCCAGTAGACGGTAGGTCTCGAGCACGTCCATCCGGCGCTGGGAGTGGACGGTTTCGGGCCTTGCCTGGACGATGAAGAGCTGGTTGTTGAGACCGTCCTTGGCCCACTCGATGTCCATGGGTCGGTCCACCCCGGCCTTCTGGGTGTAGTGCTCCTCAATGATCACCGCCCACTGGGCCAGCTGTATTATTTCGTCCTCGTCCAGCACGAAGAGCTCCCTCTGCTCCCTGGGGACCACCACCTTCTTGACGCTTTTGGTTCCCACCTTGTCGGAGTAGATCATTTTGGACTG
>CAZMTB010000076.1:0-4351 GCA_964569095.1 uncultured Aquificales bacterium | reverse complement strand
CTCTGGGCACCCTCCGAGACGAGCTTCAATGCCGCCTCTCTCGGATCCTCAAAGTAGACCGTCTTCTCTTCGGCCTTTCCCTGAAAGAGCCTAACGCAGTTTCCGTCCTTCAGGTCTATCGCGGGAATAACGATCATCTCTATCCCCCTCACAGGCTCTCAGGAGACCACTGGGCGTGCACCGCGTTGTAGGCCACCTTTGAGTCCTTGTCTGTGGCAAGGTAGAGGGTCTTTCCGTTCATAAGAACCGCGAGTTGACCAGCACCCTCGCCTATGTCGATCTCTGCCTCCCTCTCCTCCGCCTGGGGCAGAAGCACCAGGGTACCCTTCCCCTCAACCCAAAGGGTTCCCCCTATCTCCTCTACCCTCTTTCTCTCCTCTCCCCAGAACGCCACGAAGAGGCTGGGATCCACCTTTACAAGACCCTCCATCTCCAGCCTCAAGGGCTTCGAAGGCTCGCACACGGGAAGATCCACGGGCTCCTTAGGAGCAACCTCCTCTTTGGGCATTCTCGGAGGCGGTGCCACCTCCTGGGGTATCTCCTTGGCCAGATCGTGAAATCCCCCCTTCTCAAAGCACTCCCGGGCCTTTTCGAGTTCCCCCTTGCCCCGGTAGGCAAGACCAAGGGTGAGAAGCACCTTTGGAGAGCCCGGATTTTTGGCGTTGGCCCTCTCCAACGCCTCTATGGTCTCGTCAAACCTGTTCTGGTTGAACAGGGCCATGCCGTAGTTGTAGAGCACAGAGAAGGGTGGATCCTCTGCACCTGCCAGGGGGGCATAGAGGCGTTCCGCCTCCTGGTAGTCACCCTCCTTGAGGGCTATGAACCCCAAAACCCTCTGGCGCTCCTCCTCGTCGTCTATCTCCTGGGCCAACCTCCTCGCCTCTTCAAACTCCGCCTTCTTTATGGCCGCCTTTATCTCCTCGGTCATCTTCCCCTCCTTAACCTACCTGCACCTCGATCCAAAAAGCTCCACCACCCTTCCAACAACCTCCTCTACGGTAAGACCCGTGGTGTCCAACTCAACGGCATCCTCGGCCTTCTGCAGGGGAGCGGTCTCTCTCGTAGCGTCCTGTAGATCCCTTTCACGGATGGACCTCTCCACCTCCTCAAGTGAGGGCAGAGGTACCACTCCCCTCTCCTTCATCTCCCTCCACCTCCGCCTTGCCCTCTCCCCCGCCGAGGCAACCAGAAAGACCTTCAGCGTCGCGTCGGGAAATATGACGGTACCCATGTCCCTGCCCTCCGCCACCAGTCCACCCCTCTCTACGAACCCCCGCTGCAGGTCCACAAGGGCTCGCCTAACCTCCGGGTGGGCACCCACAAGAGAGGCACCCCTGCCCATCTCCTCCGTTCTTATCTCCGAGGTCACCTCTATGCCGTTCACGAAAACCGCAACCTCTCCATCCCTATCCTCGAACACTATTCTCATCTCGGCACAGAGACTGGCCAAAGCCTCTCCGTCGTTCCAGGAGACGCCTCTACTTCGCGCAAACCACGCGAGAGAGCGGTATATGGCCCCGGTGTCCAGGTAGGTGAATCCCAGTTCCCTCGCCACGAGCCTCGCCACCGTACTCTTCCCAGAACCGGCGGGGCCGTCTATGGCTATCACCCGCTTTGCCCTCTCCATGCTTCAAACTTCCCCCTTTCGGGATTGCTATTGGCAACTCCCTACTTATATATAAGGGGCGAAGGGGGTAAAGTGAATGGGTCTCATGGAGCGAGAGATAGGGCGGTACATAGCAAGAGGGGCCATAAAGGGGCTCGAGAGCTACCTGGAGGTGAAAGGAAACTCCGGCTCCTCCATCGAAAGGGCAAGGGCCCTCTACCATCTGAGCAGGCTGTTGATGCTCCAGGGAAGGGAGGACGAGGCCCTCGCAGTGGCAGAGGCAGGGTTGGAACAGAACCCCTTGAGCTACCCCCTAACCTATCTAAGGCTCAACCACCTGCTGGATCCAAACCTCCTAAGCGACGAGAGGCGAAAGTGGACCCAGTTAACCTCCCAGCCCACCAAGAGCGAACTGGCCTACTTTGCCATAGGGGTGATCTCCCTGCGGCAGGGAAGAGAGATAAACGCGTACAGGGCCTTCATGAAGGCACACAACCAGGGGGACCGTCCCGGCTCCCTCTGGGGATTCGCCAAGGTACTGATAGAGAGCGGGGACGCCAAAGAGGCCAGGGAGGTATTAGAGAAGGCCGAGAAGAGGGCAGAGGAGTTCCCGCGGGTACTGCTGGAACTGGCCCACCTGGAAATAAAGGAGGGAAGGCCCAAGAAGGCGGTGAGGCTGCTTAGGCGATACACAGCCATAGAACCCCTGGACAAGGAGGGGAGGGACCAGCTGGCCCATCTCCTAATACACGTGGTGAGGGGCAGGGGCCCGTTGAAACTCCTCAGGCAGAGGGAGGCCATGAAACACCTATTGGCCATAGCCAACACGGTACAGGTCTCGGTGGAGTACCTTTGGATCTACAACCTATTGGCAGGCATGTACCAGCAACGGGGAGAGCTCGCCCTGGCCAGCAGGTGGCAGTTGATAGCCCAGAAGACCTTCCTGGAGACCGTCTACACCCTCTACCAGGGAATGGTGAACAGCGTCCAGGAACCCATGCACGAGATGGCAGACATGCTTAAGAGCTTCAAGAGCACCTTGGAGGAGAAGGAGATAATCACCCCCGAAGAGTTCATGCGCAGCTACCAGGCGGTGAAAGAGACCAGGATGCTGGAAGAGATGCTGAACGACAGCGACGACGATTAGCAATATCAGCTCATTAGAAAATATGGATAAGAGAAGAGGGCTTTGCCCATTGACAGAGAAGGGAGGGCGTGGTTATAGAGCCTTCGCTCTCCGGGGAAGGCAAGGGCGGTTAGCTCAGGTGGGAGAGCACTACCTTCGCACGGTAGGGGTCGCCAGTTCGAATCTGGCACCGTCCACCAGATAAGGGCGATTAGCTCAGATGGGAGAGCGCTCCCCTCACACGGGAGAGGTCACAGGTTCAAATCCTGTATCGCCCACCATTTCTCATCAAGGGGCAGATCTTCAAAAGGAAACGGCTGTGAAAACGGAAGGGGTCGAGAAACCAGGAGAGGCCTGCCTCGTAATCAGGAAGACGTCTGACGGGGGGCTCTTTGTGATCTGTCCCAGGTGCAAGGGAGAGAACCTGTTCTCTGCACAAAGAGTGGCACATTCTGCTAACAATCCCCTAAGGTGCTGGAAGTGTGGGGAGCTCCTCCGAGTAGAGGGGAAAGATTCATAAATTTCCATTCTGCCACTTGCAGAGGCTGGGAATCTTGGCTATAGGGTGGGTGAGAGTGGGATTGGCAGCCCTGGAAGGGCAGTTTCGGTCGGCGGAAAAGTGGGGACTTTATGTGAGTTATATGGAGAGAAGGGAGGATTTTGGGTATGACCAAGGCTGATCTTATTGATCTCGTGGCCAAAGAGGGGAATCTAACCAAGGCGCAGGCCAGCAAGGCCGTGGACGCGATGTTCAACGGCATATCTGAGGCCCTGGCTAAAGGCGACAAGGTGACCATCGTCGGGTTTGGGACCTTCTCGGTCTCCAAGAGGGAGGCCAGGAAGGGGAGAAACCCCCAGACCAAAGAGGAGATCACCATACCCGCCTGCAAGGTTCCCAAGTTCAAGGCCGGCAAGAAGCTGAAAGAGGCGGTAAACCAGTAGGTTCCAAAGAGAACCAAAAGGGTGTAGTCTCTCGCAGGGGCACCGAGGGTGCCCCTCTCTATTTTAAAGACAAGGTGTAGGCTCGGCTTGTAAAGATAGACCCGTTGTTCTATCTTGCCTCGACACCTCAAGGGGCGAGGAGGATAGGCAAGGTGAAAGGGCTATTCAAAGAGAACATACCGGAGAAGCTGGTCTCCGTTCTCCTCGCCTTGGCGTTGTGGGCCTACGTTACCGGCCAAGAAAAGATAGAGATGGGCTTCGTGGTTCCCCTGGAAACCACAAAACTCCCACCCAACATAGAGATCACCTCTCCCCTCCCCCGCAGCATCACACTAAGGCTCAGAGGAGCACCAAGCAGGTTAAACTCCCTTAAACCCTCCGACGTAAGGGTACTGCTCAACCTGAAAGACCTGTCTCCCGGGGTTCACGACAAACCCATAACCACAGACGAGGTGGTACTCCCCGAAGGCGTAACCCTCGTCCGGGTGACACCTCCATCCGTAGAGATCACCTGTGACACCCTAGTGGAGAGGGAGGTTCCCGTGGTGGTGAAGTGGAGAACGCCACCGCCGCGCCACCTGAAGATATCGGTTTCTCCCCCCAAGGTGAGGATAAAGGGGGTTAAGAGCCTGATGGACAAGGTGAAAGCAGTGGCCACCTACCCAATAGAGATCCCA
>CAZMTB010000075.1:0-3485 GCA_964569095.1 uncultured Aquificales bacterium | reverse complement strand
CCCCCCCCAGAAAGGAACACCCAGCAAAGCCATCCTTCTCCACCAGCAGAGAGAGCCACCCCAAAGATGAACACACGCACCACCAAGGGGAAGACGACCTGTGGAGACGCCTCGTCGAGAGGATCGGAGAGGAGGCCCCCTCCCTGAAGCACCACCTCTCCTCCCTCCCACCAGAAGCGATAACCCTGGACGAGAAGGCCCTGAGGATAGACCTCTCTTCACTGAACAACTTTGCCAGGGAGATGGTGAAGGAGTCCCAGCCCAGGATGAACTCCGTGCTATCCGGCCTTGCTCCAGGAATGGCGGTGGTCTTCTCGGAAGGAACAGAAGGGGAACCCCATCCAGGTATCAAACCGGAAGCCCCAACCGAACCTCCACCAAACGCACCCTCCCTAGCGCCTTCTGCAGGGCATAGGGAAAGCAAACCCGAAATGGAAGAGGCGAGGAAACCAGAGAAGAAGGGGAAAGAGGCTCCCAGGGATAGTGAGGAGCTTCTCGAGAGGGTGAAGAGGGAGCCGGCAGTAAACAAGGCCCTGTCGCTCTTCATGGGAAAGATCGTTTCGTTAGAGGATCTTTCGGTCACAAAGGAGGAAGGGAAGGAGTAGAGAATGAACCTTGCAATGATCATGAAGCAGGTGAGACGGCTTCAAGAGAGCATGGCCGAGATAAAGGCCAAGCTGGCCACGAGAGAGGTAGAGGGAACCGCCGGAGGCGGCATGGTCACGGTGGTGGCCAACGGTAATCAGGAGATAGTGGCCATACGCTACGAAGATGGCCTATTCAACGAGATGGATCCAGAAATGATAGCCGATCTCACCGCAGCAGCGGTGAACGACGCCCTGAGGAAGTCCAAAGAGATGATGAACCAGGAGATGGCCAGGCTGGGAGCCGAAATGGGGCTTCCGCTGAACGACTTCATGAACATGATGTGAGCCATGGTACTGCCCCCCTATCCCCACCTCAAGAAAGCCGTACGCCAGTTGCGCAGGCTTCCCCCGCTAAGCGAGCAAGGGGCAGTGAGATCGGCCCTCTTTCTGGCAGAACTGGGACCCAAGGGGGTGAGAACCTTCGCCAAGAGCCTGCTCGACCTGGTAGACCACCTTGGCACCTGTCCCCGCTGCCACAACATCTCTGAGGCGGGCACCCTTTGCTGGATCTGCCAGGAGGAGAGACCCCCTGTACTCTGCGTGGTGGAGGAGATTCTCGACCTCTTAGCACTGGAGTCCGTTGCCCCTGGAGAGTACCGTTACCACGTACTGGGAGGGGCAATATCCCCTATGGAGAGGGTTCATCCGGACCAGCTCACCGCAGGGGAGATACCAGAGCGCATCAAGGATGAGGGAATAGAGAGGGTGATAATAGCCACCAGTGCCACCACCGAAGGGGAGGCCACGGCCCAGTACCTCAACGAGATTCTGAAAGGCCTGGCACCAGTTGGAAGACTGGCCAGGGGCATCCCCATTGGTGCAAGAGTGCAACAGATGGACAACCTCACCCTGAGATACGCCCTGAAGGGAGAGTGAACGCCATGGAGGTCTTCGTGGGAGGAGTTGGGATGGTGCCCTTTGGGAGACACCCCAACAGATCCCTGGTCTCCCTGCTCTCGGAGGCCGCCAAAAGGGCCATAGAAGACGACGGAGGTCGCGAGGTTGACTGCGTGGTGGTGGGGGCTATGAACCCAGAGGAGTTCTGTGGAGAGGGGAATATCTCGGCCGCCGTGGTGAACAGCCTCGGGCTCTCGGGCATCCCCTCTCTGAGGGTAGAGACCGCATCATCCTCCGGAGGCAGCGTGCTTGAGACCGCCCATTGGGCAGTGGCAAGCGGCCAGTTCAAAAGGGTGCTGGCGGTGGCCGGCGAGAAGATGACCCACCTACCCACCCCGGTGGTGACGAGGATACTGGCCGAGGTGATAGAGCCCTACGAGAGAAACGCAGGCGCCTCCATGGTGGCCCTGGCAGCAATGGTGACCCAGGCCTACGCCCACGAAGCCCACATATCCATCAAGAGGCTGGAGTCGGTGCTCTGTCGCATTGCAGTGAAGAACCACCGGTACGGGGCAAAAAACCCCTATGCTCAGTTCCAGAAAGAGATAACCGAAGAGCAGTACTACAACAGCAGACAGGTCTCGTTTCCCCTTCGCCTCTACGACTG
The DNA here is from genome assembly GCA_964569095.1 of uncultured Aquificales bacterium. Taxonomy (GTDB): domain Bacteria; phylum Thermosulfidibacterota; class Thermosulfidibacteria; order Thermosulfidibacterales; family JALWSI01; genus JALWSI01. Next base: position 1,334 of record CAZMTB010000075.1, on the reverse strand, counting down.
CAGCCCCATAACCGACGGTGCAGCGGCAATGATCCTAACCAGCGAGAACCGCAACGTGAAGCTCACGGGCATCGGGCACGGAACCGACACCTTGGCCGTACGCCACAGGGTGAATCTCCACTCCTTCGCAGCGGCAAGGATAGCGGCAAAACAGGCCTACGCCATGGCAAACAGGGACCCCTCCGACATCAGGTTTGCAGAGGTTCACGATGCCTTCACCTGCTTCGAGGTGATCGGAGCGGAAGACCTGGGACTCCTGGAGGAACGCAAGGGGTGGAAGAGCGTAGAGAGGGGAGAGACGGAGATAAACGGCAGGATACCAATAAATATCAGCGGAGGACTCAAGTCGCGTGGCCATCCTGTTGGGGGTTCCGGTCTTGCTCAATCCGTGGAAGTCGTTTGGCAGATACGGGGAGAGGTGGCACCCGAGCGACAGGTGGAAGACCCCTCAATAGGAATGATACACAGCATCGGCGGCCTGGCAAATAACAACGTGGTGGCCATATTCGAAGAGGCCCACCTACAACCCCACGGGTTCGGATGGGCCCCCACATACAAGAGAGAGATAGAGGTGAACAGGCACCCCGAGGATCCAGAGGAGATCGGAGGGAGGGAGGGAACCGTCGATGCCTGCACCGTGCTTTCGGTACCTCCAGAGGGATTCCCATCACCCCTGGTGCTGGGGCTCATCTCCACCCAGGACGGCCACAGGGTGATAGCAAGGGCCCCCACGGCGTCGCACTTCAAGGTGGGTGAAAAGGTGTTCCTGGAGAAAGAGGAGAACCGCTACGTCTTCATGAAAGCCCATCCAATGGAGAGGCTCCTCTACAGAGTTGAGAAAAAGAGAGAGCGCCTCAGCTCAACCATGAAGGACCTCATCTCCAGATGGAGACGCTAAGCGAGGAAAGGGGGTGAGTCTTGGATAATCTAAGCCACAGTGCCCAGGACTATTTAGAGGCCATTCTCATACTCTCCCAGGAGAAGGGGATGACCAGGGTGAAGGAGGTGGCCGAGCACCTGGGGGTCAAGAAGCCAAGCGTGGTGGTAGCCATAAAGAGCCTGGCAGAGAAGGGTCTGGTGAACCACGAGCACTACGGCTACGTGGAGCTAACCGAAAAGGGGAAAGAGGTGGCCCAGCAGATCTACCATCGCCACCAGGTTCTGGCACGGTTTCTCAACAAGATCCTGGGGCTTGATCCCGAGCTGGCGGAACAGGACGCCTGCCAGATGGAGCACTACATCAGCCCGCTAACCCTTGAGAGACTGGTGAAGTTCGTGGAGTTCGTGGACAACTTCCCCACGGTGGGACAGGACCCCAAGTGGCTAACCTTCTT
>CAZMTB010000074.1:0-9145 GCA_964569095.1 uncultured Aquificales bacterium | reverse complement strand
ATCAAGCGTTTCATGGGTCGCCGCTACGAGGAGGTGACCAGTGAGATAGACATGGTGCCCTACAAGGTTGTGAAGGGCAGCAAGGGGGAGGCCAGGGTGAAGATAGGCGACAAGGAGTACGCTCCCCAGGAGATCTCCGCCATGGTGCTTCGGAAGCTGAAGGAGGCTGCGGAGTCTTACCTTGGCGAGAAGGTGACCAAGGCCGTTATCACCGTGCCTGCCTACTTCAACGACGCCCAGCGAAAGGCCACGAAGGAGGCGGGAACCATTGCGGGGCTGGAGGTTCTTCGTCTGGTGAACGAGCCCACCGCCTCGGCACTGGCCTATGGGCTCGACAAGAAGAAGGGCGGAAAGATAGCCGTTTACGACTTTGGAGGAGGCACCTTCGACATCTCCATCCTGGAGATGGGTGACGGTGTCTTTGAGGTGAAGGCGGTTAACGGAGACACCCACCTGGGAGGCGACAACATCGATCAGGTGGTGATGGACTGGATCGTCGAGGAGTTCAAGAAGGAGAACGGCATAGACCTCTCCAAGGACCCCATGGCGGCCCAGAGGTTGAAGGAGGCCGCCGAGAAGGCAAAGTGCGAGCTCTCCTCGGTGATGGAGACCGAGATCAACCTGCCCTTCATCACCGCCGACGCCTCGGGGCCCAAGCACCTCTTGCTCAAGCTCACCAGGGCCCGGTTTGAGCAGCTCATCTCCGACATCGTGGAGCGCACGGTTGAGCCTTGCCTGAAGGCCATGGAGGATGCTGGGCTGACCCCTGCAGACATAGACGACGTGATTCTGGTGGGTGGTTCTACCCGCATACCCCTGGTTCAGATGAAGGTGAAAGAGATATTCGGCAAGGAACCGCGCAAGGACATCAATCCCGACGAGGCGGTTGCCCTTGGAGCTGCGGTTCAGGCGGGGGTTCTCACCGGCGAGGTGAAAGACATCCTGCTTCTCGACGTCACCCCCCTGTCCCTGGGGATCGAGACCCTGGGTGGGGTGTGCACGGTTCTCATTCCTCGAAACACCACGATTCCCACGAAGAAGTCGGAGATCTTCACCACGGCGGCAGACAACCAGCCCAGCGTGGAGATACACGTGCTCCAGGGAGAGAGACCGTTGGCCAAAGACAACAGAACGCTTGCAAGGTTCCACCTGGACGGTATCCCCCCTGCTCCCCGTGGTGTGCCCAAGATCGAGGTCACCTTTGACATCGATGCCGATGGTATTCTCCATGTTTCGGCCAAGGACATGGCCACGGGCAAGGAGCAGAAGGTGACGGTTACCGCCTCCAGTGGGCTCAGCGAAGAGGACATCAAGAAGATGGTTGAAGAGGCCGAGGCCCACGCTGAGGAGGATAAGAGGCGGAAAGAGGAGATAGAGCTTAAGAACCAGCTGGACGGCTTCTGTTACAGCGTCGAGAAGACCTACAACGAGAACAAGGATAAGCTGCCCGACGCCGAGCGCCAGAGGGTGGAGTCGGCACTGGAAGAGGCCAAGAAGGCGGTGGAGGACGGAAGCATAGAGCGTATGCGTAGCGCAATGGACAACCTGACCGCCGCGTCCCACGCCATGTCCCAGGTGCTCTACCAGCAGCAGGCCGCTGGTGGTGCCTCTGCGGATGCGGAGGCCTCGGCGAGCTCCGAGCCTGCCGATGATGGCACGGTGCAGGAAGGAGAGGTGGTGGACGCGGAGTTTGAAGAGAAGTCCTAATCCTTGGCGGTGAAGTCCCGTACGCTCCTCGTGTAAGGTTCCGTCTGGAGGGGCTAGATGCCCCTCCAGGGCCAAAGGGCCACCTGCACGGGGAAGAACAGGTTGTGAAGGAGGAGAGATAGAGAGAGATGGCTGCCAGAGACTACTACGAGGTACTGGGTGTTAGCAAAAACGCTACCCAGGACGAGATAAAGCAGGCCTACCGTAGGCTTGCCCGTAAATGGCACCCCGACGTGAATCCCGGCAACAAAGAGGCGGCCGAGAAGTTCAAGGAGATCTCTGAGGCCTACCAGGTCCTCAGCGATCCCCAGAAACGGAAGGAGTACGACACCGTGGGCCGGGTTGGAGGCTTCCCCGGTGGCGATACGGGAGGCTTCACCTACACCTACTCCACCGACGGTTTCGGAGAGGGTGCCACCTTTGACTTCGACCTTGGAGGTCTCTTCTCCGACCTGTTTGAGAGCATGCGGGCTGGTAAAAGGGGAGGCCGCAGGCCGGGGCGTCCCAGTTTCCAGAAGGGAAGAGACATAGAGTACATCATGGAGATCTCCTTTGAGGACGCCTTCAAGGGGCTCACACCCACCATCACCGTCAACAGGGGTGGCAAGCTCGAGAAGATAAAGGTGAAGATACCTCCCGGAGTGAAGAACGGGACCAAGATACGGATACCCGGAAAGGGAGAGCCCGGGCTTCCCGGTGGAGCGGTGGGGGATCTCTACATCGTCACCAAGGTGAAGCCCCATCCCCTCTTCGAGAGGAACAACGAGAACCTGACCTGCGAGGTGCCCGTCACCTACTGGGAGGCCGCCTTGGGAGGCGAGATAGAGGTACCCTCCCCCGAGGGTAAGCTGGTGAAGATGAAAATACCCCCTTGCACCCAAACCGGTCAAAGGTTTAGACTAAAGGGCAAAGGGATGCCTAAGCTGAAAGGGGGAGGAAGGGGAGACCTTTACGTTAAGGTTAAAGTGCAGACCCCCTGCAACCTGGATCCCAGGTCCGTTAAGCTATTGAGAGAGCTTGCAGAGATAGAGGGCAAGAAGAACCCGAGAGAAGAGATAATACGAAGATACGGGAGGTAGGAGATGGCGATGAAGAGGATGAAGAAGGACAAGAGCCGACCCATCTACATGATCGGGGCGGTGTCGGAGATGCTGGGAATGCATCCCCAGACCCTGAGGGGTTACGACAGAAAAGGGATTCTCTCTCCGAAGAGGAGCGAGGGGAACACCAGGCTCTACTCCGAGGAGGACATCGAGAAGCTGAGGTTTATTCTCACCCTCTCCCGCGACCTTGGCGTGAACCTGGCGGGGATAGAGGTGATTATGAGGATGAGGGGAGAGCTTGAAAAGGCCCTCCAGCAGATAGCGTTGATGAAGGAGTTGTTTGAGAAGTACACCGGCCACAACATCGAGGACGTGATGGGAGAGGGGCTGGTGAAGGTGGACATAACCTCCATCGTGCAGACCAAGTGAGTTTTGTGCTCTTCTGAATCGGCTCTCCGCGTTGTCCCGAAAGATAACTGTCACCTTCGTCGTCCTCTGTGGAGGAGGATGTAGCATAGAGGGGGCGATTCTCCCGTAGCTTGAAGGGGAGGGGAAGGGCGACGAGGCGGTAGTCTCCTGTAACATGCTGATACCCTTGCCGGGAGTGTAGGCGTTTTCAGGCAGAAACCGACCTGGATCTTAGATGATTGCTCTCAGGTATCCGAGAAAGCGAGAAGAATAGAAAGGTAGTTAGAAAGGAGGGATTAAGATGATATCCATGCAAGAGTTTACGGTTAAGGCCCAAGAGGCCATACAGCAGGCGCACAAGGCCGCCCAGGAGCGCGGCCATCAGCAGATAGAGCCAGAGCATCTGCTCTTGGCACTGGTGGAGCAGGAGGGAGGTATAGCCGCCTCTCTGCTCACAAAGGTGGGGGCAGACCTGGGCCAGGTGACCACCAGGCTACAGGAGGCCCTGCAGCGTTACCCCAAGGTTGAGGGGGTGGGGGAGATATACGTCTCCCAGAAGCTCTCCGCCGTTCTCTCCAGGGCGCAGAAGGAGAGGGACGAGCTGAAGGACCAGTACATCAGCACGGAGCACATCCTTCTTGCCATTGCCCACGAGAAGGATAGCTACGCCCACGACATCCTGGTCTCCCTCGGTGTCACCAGGGAAGAGCTCTTGAAGGCACTGGCGGAGGTGCGGGGTCCCCACAGGGTGACCGACCAGGCCCCTGAGGAGAAGTATCAGGCCCTAAAGCGCTACTGCCACGACCTCACCGAGGCGGCGAGAAAGGGGAAGCTGGATCCGGTGATCGGCAGGGACGAAGAGATCCGGAGGGTGATACACATCCTCTCCAGGCGTCGAAAGAACAATCCCTGCCTCATAGGAGACGCTGGAGTTGGCAAGACCGCCATCGTGGAGGGACTGGCCCTGCGCATAGCCAGGGGAGATGTGCCCACCACGCTGCAGGACAAGTCTGTGGTTGCCCTGGACATGGGTGCCTTGGTGGCAGGTGCCAAGTACCGTGGTGAGTTCGAGGACAGGCTCAAGGCGGTTCTGCAGGAGATCGGCCAGTCTGAGGGTAGGATCATACTCTTCATAGACGAGATCCACACCGTGGTTGGAGCCGGTGCTGCAGAGGGGGCGATGGATGCCTCCAACCTCTTGAAGCCGGCACTGGCCAGGGGAGAGCTACACTGCATAGGTGCCACCACCATAGACGAGTACCGGAAGTACATCGAGAAGGATCCTGCTCTGGAGCGCAGGTTCCAGCCCGTATTGGTGAAGGAGCCCTCTGTGGAAGATACCGTCTCGATACTCAGGGGACTCAAGGAGAGGTACGAGATTCACCACGGAGTTAAGATAAGCGACTCGGCCATAGTTGCGGCTGCCTATCTTTCTCACAGGTACCTTCCCGACAGGAGGCTTCCCGACAAGGCGATAGACCTCATAGACGAGGCCGCCGCAAAGCTGCGCATGGAGATAGACAGCATGCCCTCTGAGCTGGACGAGCTCGACCGCAGGATTCGCCAGCTCGAGATAGAGCGCCAGGTGGTTAAGCGTGAGAGCGACGCTGCCGCCAAAGAGAGGCTGGCAGAGATAGAGAAGGCCCTGCAGAAGCTGAGGGAGGAGTACGAGGAGCTGAAGGCCCACTGGCTCTCAGAGAAGTCGGTGATTCAGAAGATTCGGGCGTTGAAAGAGGAGATGGACAAGGCCAGGCTGGAGCTCGAGCAGGCTGAGCGCAGGGGAGACCTGGAGAAGGCTGCCCGCCTCAAGTACGAGACCCTCGTTAATCTGCAGAGGCAGATAGAGGAGGAGAGTGGTCGCCTGGCCCAGATTCAGAGCAAGCGGAAGATGCTGAAGGAGGAAGTGGGCGAGGAGGACATTGCCGCCATCATCTCCAAGTGGACGGGGATACCCGTACACAAGATGCTGGAGGAGGAAGCAGACAAGCTCCTCCGGATGGAGGAGAACCTCCATAGGCGCGTGGTAGGCCAAGACGTGGCGGTTCAGGCGGTCTCTGCTGCAATCCGAAGGGCAAGGGCAGGCCTGTCTGATCCCAACAGGCCTCTGGGTTCCTTCCTCTTTCTTGGTCCCACGGGAGTGGGCAAGACTGAGCTTGCCAAGGCACTGGCGGAGTTCCTCTTCGACGACGAGAACGCCATGGTTCGCATAGACATGTCTGAATACATGGAGCGCCATGCGGTTGCGCGCCTCATCGGGGCTCCACCGGGCTACGTTGGTCACGAGGAAGGGGGGCAGCTAACCGAGGCGGTTAGGCGCAGGCCCTACTCGGTGGTGCTCCTGGACGAGATAGAGAAGGCCCATCCCGAGGTGTTCAACATCCTGCTCCAGATCCTGGAGGACGGCAGGCTCACCGACTCCAAGGGGGTGGTGGTGAGCTTCAAGAACACGGTGATCATCATGACCTCCAACCTGGGCAGCGAGTACATCACCGCTCCTGAGGCCCCCTTTGGTACCCCCGAGTACCAGGAGGCCTACCAGAGGATGATGGACCTGGTGATGAACGAGGTGAGGCGGCACTTCAGGCCCGAGCTGCTCAACAGGATAGACGAGATCATCATCTTCCACTCCCTGGGTGAGGAGCACATCAGGCGGATCGTGCACCTCATGGTAGAAAAGGTGCGTGCTCGCCTGAAGGAGCGGAAGATCGAGCTTGAGGTGGAGGAGTCGGCAGAGGAGCTCCTGGCCCAGAAGGGCTACGATCCCACCTACGGGGCGAGGCCTCTCAGGCGAACCATACAGAATCTGCTTGAGAACGAGCTTGCAAATCGTCTCCTTTCGGGGGAGATTAGGAGCGGAGACAGGGTAAGGGTCTACCGGGACGGCGAGGCCCTTGGCTTTGAGGTTCTCCGCGGGGAGGAGTCCCAGGGAGGAGATGAGGTGATAGAGGGAGAGGTACTGAATGGGGAGTAAACCCCCGTCTGAGCCCAAGTCCTTGGAGGAGGTGAACGGGGAGACCACGGAGTCTCCCGGGGTGGTTGCCGTAGTAGAGCAGTACACCAGCCTGTCTGACAAGGACTACCTCGACGAGTACCTGCGCAACATCACCCAGTTCGAGCCCCTCTCGCCAGAGGAGGAGAAGGAGCTGGGAAGAAGGATACAGCAGGGAGACGTTGAGGCACTGCAGCGGCTGGTGGAGGCCAACCTCAGGTTCGTGGTCTCCATCGCCGCGCAGTACAAGAACCGTGGGCTCTCCTTCCAGGACCTGATCAACGAGGGCAACCTTGGGCTCATACAGGCGGCCAAGAGGTTCGACCCCGACAGGGGGGTGAAGTTCATCTCTTACGCCGTGTGGTGGATAAGGCAGGCCATCATGCAGGCCCTGGCCGAGCAGACGGGGGCGGTGAGATTGCCTCTGAAGCAGGCCGGCAAACTCTCAAAGGCGAGGAAGGTTAGGGAGAAGTACCTCCACGAGAAGAACCGCGAGCCCGAGGCGGAGGAGCTTGCAGACGAGCTCAGGGTCTCCACCTCTGACCTGGAGGACATATTCAGGGCATCCAGGCACCACCTCTCCCTGGAGACGCCCATAGGGCAAGACAACGACACCCCCTTCATGGACCTGCTGGAAGGGGGTGCCTTTCCATCTTCAGAGGACCTCTTTTTGCAGCAGTCCCTGGTCTCTCACGTTGACGAGCTGATAAAGGAGCTGGATCCCCGGGAGCAGGTAGTGATAAAGAACCGCTTTGGCCTGGACAACGACACCACCATGACCCTGGGCGAACTGGGAAAGAAGCTGGGAGTTAGCCGGGAGAGGGTGCGTCAGCTTGAGAGCCGTGCCTTGAAGAAGCTGCGCAAGCTCGCCGCCGCCAAGAGGTTGAACGACTACCTGAACTGACGATGTGCCAAGTATAGGAGAGATCTCCTTTCAAGTGAAGTGAATATCAGGAGTAGGCCGAGTAGGGACCAGAATATTCCGTTGGAACTTTTTAGGAGGCGGCGTAGCAGGGTATTGAAGATATTTGTTCCCTTTTTGTTTTTGAGGTCGATTCTTTCATAGTAAATATCCCTTAAGATCCTGTACCAAACTTCCCCTATTTTGTCCCATGGATGAGGCAATTCGTGGTAGAGATCACGTAGATAGTAGAGAAAGTGATGAAACGCTTTGCTGTGGCTGGATGGATATGTAAGTAGCCAATTTGTAAGCAACCAAGGAGATAATGGGAAAATAGGGAAAAGATTAAATAGGCCGGTGCTTGGTACTACTGTGTTGAAGAACAGTAAGACCTGTTCAAAGGGGACGCTTCTTGCTTTCCAAGCTTTGGCAGTTGACCTTAAGATGATGTAGCCAGGCTCGGCGAAGAATTCCCAACTCTGGTACTCTAAGGGTTGGTTGGCGGTTAGCCTGAGGAAAAGGGCAGTTTCTCTGTCCAGGGTTTCGCTGCGCTGGCGGGTAAGCCTGAGAAAGGCAAATGCATTTGCTATGCTATCTTCTATCAATCGCTCTCCCCTATTACGAGAAGGTATTCCCCCATCTGTGAAGGCGTGTGCGAGTTCATGTATGAGTATGTAGGCAAATACGAACTGGAATAACCACCCATTGCTCAAAGATGGAAAGCTGTTTTTCAGCCTCTTTGCTTCGTTGTCCACTCTCTCTGGGCATATGAATATAGCAGGGCCGCTTTTTGCGAATAGGCGGTTATTGTACCTTTCTAAAAGGCCTATCACTCTTGATATATCTGATATATACATTCCCATAGAGACGAATATGGAATGTTTTGTGGGAGGTATGTTTGGTTTTATTTGTGATGGGAGATTGGGGGTGTCGCTTGTGTCTGCCTGTGGGGCTTCCAAAGAGTCGGGTGTTGTTTCTGGTTCAGGGAGGATTTCTGTACAGTCTTCCAGATCTGCCCAGATGCTATCAAGGAGATCATTTAAGGTTTCGCAGAAGTTGTCGCAAAACGGTTCCAGTTCCTCTTCTACGAAGGGAGGTATTCTTTCCCATATCCGTTCACAATGTTTTCTAAATACCCGCGATGCCTTTTTAGGAGATAGAAATTTTCTTCTCTCCGGGGGAGATAGAAGATCCATGAGGGTTGGATTCACAAGGTAAATTGGAATGGAGTGAAAAATTTTCTCCAAATCTCCTCCCATCCTGCCGATGGCAAACAGGACTTGGCTCTTCGTCGGCACTATGGCCGAGTTGAGGTTTTCCATTCTGCTCATACCGCTCCTCCTTTCTGTTAAGATTTTCTTGGTCACCTGTGCCTCTCTTCCTTCCATGTTTCTCCTCCTTTCTTTGATTTGCTTACCACTCAATATAGCCCGACAACTTTTTGGCGCAAGTATAGAACGACAAAGATATGTCGCTTTGATTTTTTATTAGTTGAATTTGCGGAAATAATTGTAAACATATGGTCTGCTATGCGACGACATTTTTTGGTCGTTCAATGCTTGACAGAGGGGGATGGATGGGTTATCCTTTAGGAAGAAACTGTTGAAAGGAGGAGTTGGCATGGCTGATATGCGTGGAGGTAAGTTAGAGAGGAGGCTGGTAAGGTTGGTGGAGATTCTCAACACCTTTGCTGCTTTCAATGTGGTGACCACCTACCAGCTCAGGGAGAGGTTTGGGGTTTCTACTCGCACGATCCAGAGGGACATCAGATTTCTGAGGGAGATAGGTTTCTCTATTCGTGAGATTTCGCCTAAAAGCGGAAGGTACTTCATGGCTATGGGGAATTGGAGTCTTGTTTCGGTGGAAAAAGCCGCTCTCGATCGCTTGGGTTACCGAGCTTGTGATTACGAGGGATCTTTGTTCTCCCGGCTTCCAGTGGGAAGTCCTTCGTTTAATTAGGAGGATCAATCAGATGGCAGATGCCAAGAGACTGAGAAGGCTGGTGGATATACTAAACATACTGTCCCAGCGCGGGACAGTTACCATATACCAGCTGACTTCTAAGTTCAAGGTGACTCCCCGAACAATACAAAGAGA
>CAZMTB010000073.1:0-4841 GCA_964569095.1 uncultured Aquificales bacterium | reverse complement strand
TCCATCCAGATCGCCGAGACCGAGGAGAGGTGGCTGAAGGTGATCAAGGGGTTGCAGTTCAACACCGACGTGGTGATCATATCTGACACCAGCCACCTAAAGACCCAGAACGGAGAGCCGGTAAACCTGGAGAAGCTGGTGAAGAGGGCAATAGCCCACAGCCCCCTAATGGGCATAGCCCTCTCCAGGGAGCTGGTGCGCCTGGGGATACTGGCGGGGGTAGAGGTGACCCCTTACCTCTACGGCCTGGAGGCAGGCAAGAAGGCAAGGGAGGTGTTGAACGGCGTGGCGGTGGGCGAGGTGCCCTTCTCGGCCCCGCCAAAGCCGTCGATCTTCGTGAACCTCTCACGGGCCCGGCAACTGGGGCTCGAGATCCCCCCGTCGGTGCTCATGGAGGCAGACTACATCTATCCTTGAACCAGAGGAGAGCCCATGAAGAGAATAGGGGTGATTGGAACGGGAAACATGGGAGGAGCCCTCCTGGAAAGGACAGCCCAGGTTGGCAGGGAGAGGGGTTGGGAGTTCGTGGCCTACGACGCGGACGGAGAGAAACTGAGGCGCGTGTGTTCGGCCTGCGGGGCCATAGCCGCCGCCAGCAACGAGGAGCTGGTGGAGGGGTGCGACACCGTTGTGCTGGCGGTCAAGCCCCAGGTCTACAAGGGGGTGCTGGGTGAGGTTGCCCCCTTGCTGAGAGAGAAGAGAGCGGTCTCGGTGATGGCAGGGGTCTCGCTGAAGAGCCTCAACGAGGTAACGGGAACCCCATCCACGAAGTGGGTCAGGGTGATGCCCAACCTGCCGGCCCTCATCGGCAAAGGTGCGATCGCTTGCTCCTGGGAGCCGGGATGGGAAGAGGACGAGAAGGCCGCGGTGAAGGAGATGCTGGGAACCCTGGGCAGAGTGGTGGAGGTGCCCGAAGAGCTCATGGACGCTGTGACGGGCCTGTCGGGAAGCGGACCGGCCTACCTCTTCCTCTTCGTGGAGGCGCTCTGCGACGCAGGAGTAAGGGCAGGCATTCCAAGGGATGTCGCCTACGACCTCGCCCTGGAGACCGTCATTGGCAGCGCCCTCTTCCTACGGGAGAAGGGGCTCCATCCCGCCCTCGCAAAAGAGAGGGTCACCTCGCCTGGTGGCACCACCATTGCCGCCCTCCAAGTGCTGGAGAGCAGGGGAGTGAGGGGAACGGTGATGGAGGCGGTGATGGCCGCCACCCTGCGATCGAAGGAGCTTGGAAGTTGAGGGACCTTGGTCGAATAGACCCGGAGGAAGACTGCGACATCTCCCGCTTCATGCTCATTGCCCTTGAGGAGGCCACCCAGGCCATGCTCGAGGGAGAGGTGCCCACGGGAGCGGTGCTGGTGCAAGAGGGAGAGGTGCTGGCCAGGGACCACAACCGGAAGGAGCAGTTGCAAGATCCAACCGCCCACGCCGAGATCCTGGTGATGCGTGCCGCCGCCGAGACCCTATGCTCGTGGAGGCTGGACCACTGCGAGCTCTACGTAACCATGGAACCCTGCCCCATGTGCGCAGGTGCCATGGTGCAGGCCCGCTTGCGACGGCTGATCTTCGGGGTGCGCAATCCCAAGGCAGGTGCGGTGGTCTCCCTCTACCGGATGCTCGACGACGAGAGGTTGAACCACCAGGTACCCTGGGTAGAAGGGGTGATGGCCAAGGAGTGCACCGCCATTCTCAAAGACTTCTTCTCCCAATTGCGCAACCAGAACCCGTAGGGTATAGCTTTCGCCCGGAGGAGTGGCCGAGTGGACGAAGGCGGGTGACTCGAAATCACCTGTACCCTTACGGGTACCGGGGGTTCGAATCCCTCCTCCTCCGCCATCTTTGCAGCCAGAGAGGGAGTTGTGAGAGTAGTCTTCGTGGGAACCTCTCCCTTCGGAGTGCCAACTTTGCAGGCCCTGAAGGAGAGAGGGGTAGAGGTGCCCTTGGTGGTGACCCAGCCCGACAGGCCCAAGGGACGGGGCAGGAGGCTGGCCCCTCCACCGGTAAAGGAGGCGGCCGTGGAGCTAGGGCTGCCGGTTATCCAACCCGAGCGCATAGGGGAAGCGGCAGAAGAGATCGCCCAGGCGAATCCCGACATCCTCCTGGTGGTCTCCTACGGCCAGATTCTGCCGGAAGAGGTGCTCAAGATTCCCCGCATAGGCCCCCTCAACATCCACCCTTCACTTTTGCCCAGGTACCGGGGAGCTGCTCCCCTACAAAGGGTGCTCATGAACGGCGAGGCAGAAACCGGCATCACCCTAACCTGGATGGTGAAAGAGCTGGACGCAGGCCCCGTATTCGCGGTGAAACCCGTTCCCGTTCACCCCGACGAGACCTACGGCGAGCTGCACCACAGGCTGGCCCAGGAGAGCGCCCGTCTCCTCTTGGAGCACCTCGACGCCCTTGCAGAGCTGGAGGGACCCGAGGGCACACCCCAGGACCACTCCAAGGCCACCTACGCCCCATCCATCAAGAAGGAGGAAACCAGAATAGACTGGAGCCTCTCCGCCCAGGAAGTGCACAACAGGGTGAGGGGACTCTCCCCCTCGCCAGGAGCCCAGACCATTCGCAAGGGCAAGCAGCTGAAGATACTGAGAACCCAGGTGGTTCCCGGGGCAAGCGGCCTCCCGGGAGAGGTGGTGGTGGCAAACCCAAAGAGCGGCGAGCTGGTGTTGGCCTGCGGCAGCGGGGGGGTAAGGGTGCTTCAACTCCAGCCCCAGGGCAAGAAGGCAATGGACTCAAGGGCCTTTCTGCAGGGGTACCAGCCACGGGAGGGGGAGAGGTGGCAAGAGTGAAGCGTGAGACCGTGAAGAGTGAAGCGTGAGGCGTAAAGCGTAAGGAGTGAAGCGAGAAGGCGGCCCTTTCGGGCCGCCTTCTTGTTGGGTCGTACTCTCAAAAAACCGCAAAGCGCTAAAAAACCTATTGACAACATCCACTTTCCAAGAGTATTCTGATCAAAATGGGCAGAATTGGAAAGGAGGATGCAGATGAAAAGACCCATTTACTCTCTGGCGGTTCTGCTGTGCGTGGTGCTGAACCTTGGGGTGGCAAGGGCAGCGGTGCCCTTTGACGCCCCTGCGGAGTTCGTGCTCACCGACAGCACCATAACCTTTGCGATATCGGTGGAGACGAAACGGTTTGGCACCCAGGCGGTGGGACTCAATCCGAACCCAGCCCCCGCCACGGGCAGCATCGCGGTGAACACCCTCAACGTGGACAACGGCTACTTCCAGGGAAGAATCGAGAACATCTCCGCCTCCACCACGGCAACCATAGAGAAGCTCAACCAGTCGTTCACCGTGAAGGTGACGCTGAACGACGACCTTCTCGACGGATGGTTCATCTGGGGCAAAGAGAAGATGATCATGAACACCAACGACCTCGAGATAACCCTCTGCTTCGGGAGCCAGTGCTGGGAGATACCCACCCAGAGCCTCTACCTTCCCGCTACCTACAAGGACGAGACCATCACCATCAAGGGAAGCTTCGACTTCTCAGACACCTACAACGGCTACGGCTTCTCGGCCACGGTGGGCCTTAACCTCAAGGCGGTGCTCAACAAGTCGTCCCAGAACGGTGGACCGTGGATCAAGCTGAAGACCGACAAGCAGGTGTACCAGTCTGGAGACAAGCAGAGCCTGCTGGTTAGCTTCGGCAACACCGGGGTGACCGAGGTGGTGGACATCTACGTGGGTATAGTTGACCCCTCTGGCAACCTCTTCATGTGGCCCACCTACTCCACCGACTTCGTACCCGTGGTGGAGGACTACACCCTCTCCAAGGACACTTACATCCCCTACGTCCTCATCCAGGAGGTGACGCTGCCTGCGGTGGATCCCCCCGTTGACGCCGACGGAACCTACTACTACGTGGCGGCCTTCTTCAGGGCCAACACTTACGACCTGCTGGGAGACGTGGCAGTGGCAGAGTTTGACTACCGCCAGGCCTACAACACCGAATACCCCTACGACGGCTACTGGGAGGGCACCGCGGTAAACGAGGCAGACTCGGACGAGTGCGCCAACGGGAACCTCTATATCACCATCAAGAACGGCCAGTTCGTCTGGGAGGACAGCGAGGCGGTTGAGACCTTCTCTGGAGACCAGTACAGCTACAGGATAAGCGGCAGCGTAAACAAGGACGGCAACATCGTGGAGGGCACGATGTGGGAAGATTACAAGGGCGTCTGGTACGAGATGGGGCACTTCACCGGCAAGTTCGAGGGTGAAACCGCCTCTGGACAGTGGCACGACTCCTACGGCTGCCACGGAACCTTCACGCTAAAGAGAAACAGAAGCTGGGACTGATTCCCAGTCAACCCTCCTGAAGGGGCGGCCTCGCAAGGGGTTGCCCCTTCTCTCTGCCTGGCTACAGGGCCAGGTAGCGCTTCTGGACCTCTTCGTTGGAGAGTAACTCCTCTCTGGTGCCCTCGAACTTCACCTCTCCCTTCTCGATGACGTATCCCCTGTGGGATACCCTGAGGGCAAAGGAGGCGTTCTGCTCCGCCAGCAGAATGGTGACCTCACTGCCTATCTCCTTGATCACCCCCTCCAGCTCCTCAACGATAACGGGGGCCAGTCCTTCGCAAGGCTCGTCCAGAAGCAGCATCTCGGGATTGGCCATGAGGGCCCTGGCGATCACCAAGAGCTGCTGCTCGCCCCCGCTGAGGTTTCCCGCCCGGCGATCCCTCAATCGCCTGAGCATCTCGAACCTCTCCAGGGCAACCCCGGGAGACCACCTGCCCCCCCTCTTGGCCGCCCTGTAGGCAACCTCCAGGTTCTCGTAAACCGTGAGGTTGGCAAACACCCTTCTATCCTCCGGAACGTAGGCCACCCCCTGAGCCACCA
>CAZMTB010000072.1:0-8801 GCA_964569095.1 uncultured Aquificales bacterium | reverse complement strand
CCCGACTCCAGGGTCTCGTGGCTCAGCCTGGTCAAGAACACCTCGTCGTCACCCCTGGTCCACGTGAGCAGGAAGCCTCCGTTTCCCCCCTCCTCGGAGAGCAGCCAGCGTGACACGTCAACCCCCTTGAGCTTCAAGAGCTCTACCACCTCTGAGGCCCCCTCCTCTGATTGGAGAGACGAGAGCATGCCCTGGACCTCGTCGCTCGCAGCCACTACCTCGAGCAACTTAGGGTCCATTCCCCTCTTCTCAAAGCCGCGAACCAGGGACTCCTTCTCCTGGTAGAGCTCCACGAGGCTTCTGAGCTCCTCCTCGGAGAGCACCTCTCCCCCGTCCCTCTTCACCGACACCCCCTTTATTCCCCTCTGAAGCAGGTAGGCATCGAGTTCCTCGTCGTTGGCAAGGTACCTCTCCTCCTTGCCCCTCTTCACCCGGTAGAGGGGGGGCTGGGCGATGAAGACGTGGTTGCCCTCAATGAGAGGCCTCATACGCCTGTAGAAGAGGGTTAGAAGGAGGGTTCTGATGTGGGCGCCGTCCACGTCGGCGTCCGTCATTATTATAACCTTGTTGTACCTCAGTCTGGAGAGATCGAAGTTGTTGTCGTTGTCCACCCCAACGCCAAGTGCCATTATCAGGTTCTTTATCTCCTGGCTCGACAGTACCTTGTCGAGCCTCGCCTTCTCCACGTTGAGTATCTTACCCCTGAGGGGGAGGATGGCCTGGAACGACCTGTCCCTCCCCTGCTTTGCAGAGCCACCGGCGGACTCACCCTCCACGATGAAGAGCTCCCGCTTCGACGGATCCCTCTCGGAGCAATCCGCCAGTTTCCCGGGGAGGGCTCCTCCCTCGAGCTTGCTCTTCTTCCGCATCAGGTCCCTGGCCTTGCGGGCGGCTTCCCTGGCCCTCGCGGCGCTGGTGGCCTTCTCGATGATGATCTTGCCCACCTTCAGATTGGACTCCAAGTAGTAGGAGAGCTCCTCACCGAAGGTGGTCTCCACTATCCTTCTAACCTCCACGTTCCCCAGGCGGGTCTTGGTCTGGCCCTCGAACTGCGGGTCGGGGACCTTTACGCTAACCACCGCGGTCAGGCCCTCCTTCAGGTCGTCCCCACTCAGGGATATGCCACCCTTGACAAGGTTATTGGCAGAGGCGAAGGAGTTGATGGTTCTCGTCAACGCCGATCTGAAGCCAACCAGGTGGGTACCGCCGTCTATGGTTCTTATGTTATTGGCGTAAGAGTAGACCACCTCCTGGTATCCACTGTTGTACTGGAAGGCTATCTCCACCACCACGTCGTTCACCGTCTTGTACATGTAGAATATCTCGCGGTAGAGCGGTGACTTGCCCTCGTTGAGAAACTCCACGAAGGACTGGATTCCCCCCTCGTAGAAGAACTCCTCCTCGTTGTCGGTTCTCTCGTCCTTTATGCGTATCCTCAGACCCTTGTTGAGAAAGGCCAGCTCTCTCAGCCTGGCCAAGAGGTAATCGTAGTTGAACTCAACGGTGGAGAATATCTCGGGATCCGGCATGAACCTTATCTTGGTGCCGTGACGGTGGGTTGGACCTATCCTCTCCAGGTCAGAGACCCTCTCCCCCCTCTCGAACCTCTGGCGGTAGGCCACACCGTCTCGCCTGACCTCCACCTCGAGCCACTTGGAGAGGGCGTTGACCACGGAGATACCCACCCCGTGAAGCCCACCGGAAACCTTGTAAGCGCTGGAATCAAACTTTCCACCGGCGTGAAGGGTGGTTAGAACCACCTCTACGGCAGGCCTCCCCACCTGGGGATGGATGTCAACGGGAATACCCCTGCCGTCGTCGGTTATGCTCACGCTACCGTCCAGGTGGATCACCACGTCTATTCTCTTGCAAAAACCGGCAACGGCCTCGTCAACGCTGTTGTCCACCACCTCGAAGACCAGGTGGTGGAGACCCTTGGAGTCCGTACTCCCTATGTACATGGCGGGCCTCTTGCGGACCGCCTCTATTCCACCAAGTACCTGTATGTCCTCTGCGTTGTATATCTCTTCGCTGTTAGGCATCTACTCAGTCACTCTCCTTCTCGCCCTCGATCTCGTCCAGCTGAATGGGCATAAGTATGTGGTAGAATCCCTGGTCGTCCTCAAAGGTGAATCTCACTGGCCAGAGCCCGTCTCCAAAGTCCAGCGCCACCACATCACCCCTCAAGACCGAAAGGCACTCTAACATATTCTTGTAGTTAAGACCAATGGTTACAGGTTCTCCCTTGGCGTCTATGAGGTCGACGCTCTCAGAGGCCATTCCGATGAAGGGCTCGTCAACGTACCTGAGGGAACTGAGGTGGAGCCGCCTTCCCTCTGGATCAAACTGCATCTTGATTCCCCCGCTTCTCTCTGAAGAGAAGAGGCACACCCTCTTTATCGCCTGAACCATCTTCTGCCTCTCGAAGAGGATGCTCCTGGTGTACTCGCTTGGTATGATGCTCTCGTAGTCCGGGTACTCGTCCTCTATCGTTCTCGAGAATATGGACAGGTTGTTTGAACCCAGGTAGAAGTGGTTTCCCACGTACCCAACGAGTATCTCCTCGTCCCTGTTGAAGAGCATGGAGAGGATACGCTTCACGTCCTGGGCCCTTCTCCTTGGAAGAACCGCAGACCACTTCAAGCCAGCGTGGTTCTCCACCGAGCACCCAAATCTCGAAAACCTGAATCCATCGCTGGAGGTCACCTTTAGAGAACCGCCGTCGAGGACGAAGTTTATCCCGTAAAGTACCCTGGATTCGTGCTCAGAAGAGGTACTGAAGGCCGTCTTTTCGATGGCCTCTAAAAACACCCCGACGGGAATGGGAATCAGGTTCCCGTTCTCTGGAACCGAGGGAAGGGTGGGGAACTCCTCGTTTGGAACCAAGGAGATAACCGCCTCCGGGTTGCTTGATACTATGGAGAGGGTGGAAGATGTGTCGTCCAGGGTTAGTGTGATGGAGTCGTCCGTGAGCTCCTTCACGAAACCGAGGAGCTGCGGCCCGTACACCAGGAAAGAACCGTCAAAATCCGCCCTCTCCAGGGGAATCTGGGTCTCGATACTGTCCTCCAGGTTGGTTGCCTTCAAGAACACCCTCTCGTCTTTAACCTTGAAGAGAACAGAGCTGCATATGGGGTTTATATGTCTGCCCCCGGTGATTCCCTCCGGTATGGATAATCCCTTTATCAGGTCGCTCCTCGCTACGACTAGTTGACTCATAAAAACCTCCCGTTCTTTCGTAGTAATAGTAAGGGCTGTGAGTTTGTGGGTAATCTCGCTATCTTGCTCTTCTGGTGGCGAAAGCCGTTGTGGAATTCCCGTGGAGAGGCAAAGGGGTTACCCACTGATTCTCTCGGTGTCACAAGGTGTCCAGTTTCTCCTCTATCTTCTTCACAGCCTCCCTCAGTTCTTCAGACTCTTTCAACATCTTCTCCACCTTCTTCGTTGCGTATATCACCGAGGTGTGGTCTTTTCCACCAAACTTTTCACCTATTTCAGGCAGGGAATGGGTTGTGAGTTTTCTCGCAAGGTACATGGCCACCTGTCTCGCTGCCACTATGTTCTTGGTTCTCTTCCTCGACCTTATCTCCCCGGGTTTCACGGAGAAGTGCTCTCCCACCACCTGGATGATCCTCTCTATGGAGAGCTCTTCCTCCAGCGAGTTTGGAAAGAGCCTCTTTATCACGCCTTGGGCGGTCTCGATCGTTATTGGTGACCCGGTTATGGAGGAGACTGCACATAGCCGTATCAGGCACCCCTCCAGCTCTCTCACGTTGGACCTTATTCTCTTGGCGATGTACTCCGCCACCTCGTATGGTAGCTCTATCTCCTCGGCCTCCGCCTTCTTCATGAGGATTGCTATCCTCGTCTCCAGGTCCGGTGGCTGGATGTCTGCCACAAGTCCCCACTGGAACCTCGATCTCAGCCTCTCCTCCACGTCGTCCATCTCGTTTGGGTACCTGTCGCTCGTCAGCACTATCTGCTTGTCCTCGTTGTAGAGCTGGTTGTAGGTGTGGAAGAGCTCCTCCTGGGTTCGGTCCTTGCCAGAGATGAACTGTATGTCGTCTATCAGCAGCACGTCGGCCCTTCTGTACCTCTCCCTGAAGCTGCTCATCCTCTCGTTCCGGATGGAGCTGACCAGGTCGTTCACGAAGAACTCCGCGGATACGTAGACCACGTTGAGGCCTGGATGCCTGGACCTGACCTCGTTTCCAATGGCGTTGAGTATGTGCGTCTTTCCGAGTCCAACGCCGCCGTAGATGAAGAGGGGGTTGTATATCTTTCCCGGGCTTTGGGAGACCGCCACGGATGCGGCGTGGGCAAACTGGTTGCCCGAGCCCACCACGAAGGTGGAGAAGGTGTACTTCGGGTTCAGGGTTGATCCGCAGGTGCCGTTCCTGGGGGAGGGAACTGGGTCCACATTCTCTCTACCCACTGCCTCTTGTTCCGGTTCCTCTTCTTTAGGCGAGTCCGACACCAGGTACTCGATAGTGGTGGGTGCGTTGAGGATGTTGGATACGTGCTGCCTTATGGTCTCCTCGTAGTTCTCCCGTATCCAATCCTGGTAGAACCTGTTTGGAACCTCCAGAACCAGCCTTCCATCTGAGGCGTTGGCAATCTTCAATGGGTTGAGCCAGGTCTTTATATTCTTTTCTGATACCTCTTCCCTAAGGTTGTCCAGCACCCTCTTCCATACCTCTGTGTAAAGGTCGTTCTCCATCTATCTTCTCTCTTTGATTTTTTACAGGTTATCCACAGAGGCGGTACTATGTAAACCACTGATTATCTTGGTAAAACCTCTAAAATCTCTAAAAAACAGCCTTTTTTCCACAACCGCCCTTTCACTGGGATAATCTCTACGCTTCTACCCGATAGCACAACTCCAACCGAAGGTAAACGGGTCAATGTTGACCAACGGTCTCACCGGTTAAACCCCTGCATTCTGGTGAGCCTCTTCTCTATCCTCTCCCTCTCTGCCGGGGAGGTCTTCATCCTCCTTGCGATCTCCCTGAGCGACTCTATGGTGGAGTCGTATGTCTCCCTGTCCACGGGGAAGGGGTGTCCGTCCTTGCCTCCGTGGGCGAAGCTGAACCTCGCTGGGTCCTCGAAGCTGACGGGGGTTCCGTAGAGCACCTCCGCAGTCAGGGCGAGGGCGCGAAGGGTCCTGGGACCGAGTCCCGGGGTTTCCAGCAGTCTCTGGAAGTCCTCGGGCACCCTCTGGTGGGCCTCCACTATGCCCCTCTTCAGCCTCTCAACGTTGACGTCTTTAAGGGTGATGAAGTGCCTGCTTGGCATGTGCAGCTCCCGAATCCTCTTCATCTCGCCCAGGAGTTTGTCTGGCGGGTTGTCGGAGACCAGTTGTACCACTCCCCTTCTCGCCTTCTCGCTGTGAAGGGAGACCATGTTGAGGGTAGGGGTCTTCCTGCTGGTGCATATGGCGTTGTGGGGCTCCTCCACGAAGGATCTCAGGGAGGTGCTCAGCCAGTGGTACCTCCTGGCGTAGCGGTTGTCCACGTTCATTCCCTGCTGAACCACCGACCACTCTCCGCTGCTGGAGAAGATGATCACGTGGTGGTAGAGCTGGTACCCGTCTTGAACCGCCGTGTTGTCCACCTTGGCGCTCATCCTGCTGGCGTAGGCGAGGGGTTCTGGTTCTACTCCCATCAGCTCGCCCAGCCTCTCAACCTCCTCTGGCGTCCTCCTGGACACCCTCCCCTTTCCCCCTGCCACTGCTAGGCACAGGTCTCTCTCCTGGCCCTTTATCGCTTCCTTCACCGCCCCGGTCAGGGTGGTGGTTAGTCCGCTGGAGTGCCAGTCGAATCCCAACAGGCATCCGAAGGCCTGGAACCAGAAGGGATCCGCGAACCTGGACACCACGGCCTCGGGTCCGTGCTCCTCCACCATTATTCTCACCATCTCCCTGGCCAGCCTAACCATTCGGCTGAACAGCCAGGCCGGTGCCTTTCCCGTGTGCAGCGGGAGCTTAGCGGTTCCCGTTCTCTTTATGGCTATCACCTCCTCTGGCCCAGTAGAGACCCGTGCGCTTCCTTCGTCAAGGCAGGTTTCACTTGCGGTGTGGCCCCACTTCTTGGCATAAGGGTGAGAGAATCAGTGTTTGGGGAGGATAGCATGCGTTACATCAGGGTTGGGGCCGGTTCGGCGTACTGGGGGGACATGCTGGATCCCGCCGTTGAACTGGCGGAGAAGGGGAAGGTGCAGTACCTGGGGTTTGACCACCTGGCAGAGCTCACCCTTGCCATACTTCAGCGCATGAAGAGGAGGGATCCCAGCAAGGGGTACATTCCAGACATAGTTCCCTGGATGAAGGCCCTGCTGCCCATAACGGTGGATAGGGGCATAAAGATGCTCACCAACGCCGGTGGGGCAAACCCGGTTCAGGCGGGCCTTGAGGTTATAAAGGTGGCCAGGGACTTGAAGCTGGCCGGGTTCAAGGTGGGAATAGTGGAGGGTGACGACATACTCCACCGCCTCGACGACATCTCCTCCCAGGGGTGGACCTTCACCAACCTCGACACCGGGGAGGAGGGTCTTCAGAGGATAAGGGATAAGATAGTCTCGGCCAACGTCTACATAGGGGCAGACGAGCTCATCAGCGCCCTTGAGCAGGGGGCCGACGTGGTGGTGGCCGGCAGGTGTTCCGACAACGCCCTCTACGTCGCTCCCATAATGCACGAGTTTGGCTGGCAGTTCGACCATCCCGCCTACGTCCACAAGATAGCCTCTGCCATCACCGTGGGCCACGTGGTGGAGTGCACCCTCGGGTGCACCGGGGGGATGTCTAACCTCTGGAAGGTGGTTAAGAACTCCCACCGCATAGGGTTTCCCATAGCCGAGGTGTACGAGAACGGAGACGCGGTTATCACCAAGGTGGAGGGAAGCGGGGGCCTGGTGTGCGAGTGGACCGTGAAGGAGCACCTGCTCTACGAGGTGCACGATCCCTCGAGGTACGTGATGCCCGACGGCGTTGCAGACTTCACCTCTCTAACCATCATGGAGGAGGGCGAGAACCGGGTTAGGATAAGGGGAGTGAAGGGGGAGCCGCGGCCAGACACCCTGAAGGTGTGCATAGGGTACGAGGACGGGTTCATAGGTGAGGGCATAGTCTTCTTCCCGTGGCCAGACGCCCTCGAGAAGGCGAGGTGGGCAGAGAGGTGGGTCAGGGAGAGGATAGAGTACATGGGGGTTCAGCCCAGGGAGCTCAGAATAGACCTGGTGGGGGTCAACATGCTGGGAGGCGAGACCGTGGAGCTGCCCGGGGAGGACGGTATGAACGAGGTTGGCCTGAGGGTGGTTGCCCGCACCAACACCTACAGGGAGGCCGATGCCATAAGGCGCGAGGTGACGCACCTCTGGCTGGCAGGCCCCGTTGGTACGAGCTTCGGGGTGCCCTTCACGCCCCGTCCCGTGGTGGCCCTGTGGCCCACCCTGGTGCCCAGGGAGATGGTTAAGACCACTTCCTTCGTGATGGAGGTGATGTGATGAAGGTGAAGGTGCCTCTTGCAGAGCTTGCCTTCACGAGGTCGGGGGACAAAGGCGACCGCTGCAACGTTGGGCTCATGGCAAAGTGTCCCCGGTGCTACGAGGTGCTGAAGAGGGAGGTGGTTCCAGAGCGGGTGAAGGCCTTCTTCAAGGGCATGGTGAAGGGCGAGGTTAGCATCTATCCCATGGACAACATACACAGCCTCGAGGTGGTGCTGGACAACGCCCTTGAGGGAGGGGCCACCCGGACCCTGCGCTTCGACCAGACGGGAAAGTCCATGGGCTGCGTGTTACTGAGGATGGAGATAGAGGTGGAAGAGGAGGAGCTGAAGGCCGCCAGGGAGGCCGAAAAGGCGATAATGGAGAGGTACAGAGACTGGTAGTCCCCAGGGGGTGGTTGTCCTTCCCCCTCGGCGTCTTCCACTTGTGGGCGGTGGGGGCGTTCAGACCTCTCCAGGCTCAGAGTGGAACCTCTGCAGGTACTTTCGGTGGGCCTCCATGAGGAAGCGGTGGGCCTCATCTCTGCCCTGCCACCCCCTAACCTGGTTGCCCCTTTTGTAGGTCTCGAAGAAGTGTCTTATCTCGTCGAGGGCGAAGGAGCGCACCTGCGAGATGTCGTCTATCTCCTCGGAGCGGGGATCCTTCACGTGTAGCCCTATCACCTTGCTGTCGGTTCCCATCTCGTCTGCCATCTCCAGGAGACCGAGGGGTTTCACCTCGAGCACGCACCCGGGAAAGAGCGGCTCGTTCAGGATGACGTAGACGTCTACGGGGTTTCTGAAGTTTCCAAGGGTTTGGGGGATGAACCCGTAGTTTCCGGGATACCTCGCAGATGTTCTCAGTACCCTGTCCAGCCTCATGATACCCGTCTCTATGTCGTACTCGTACTTTGCCCTGCTGCCGTAGGTCACCTCGATAACGGCGGTTACCGCCCTGGGAAAGTCGTCTCCTTTGTGGATGTGAAACAGGTTCTCCATATTTTCACCTCTCCCTCGTTTTGGGCAGAGGTCATCAGCCTGCAAAAACCCGTGGGCAGGCGTTTTTCGTGGCGGACCTCATCGCCTTGGTTCTAAAACCTGGTTGTAGAAGAAGTTAGGATTGGTGGTCAACAATTCAAGCCCCCTGGGTTGGTATGGTGCATTTGGCAATTTGCCTAACGGGTGTGTCGGGTAAGCTCAGGGTGGCTTGTGTTTGTTTTTAGAGGGATGGGCTGGTTTTAGTAGGTGGAGTGGTACCACTTCAGACTATGGCACATCAATGAATTGGGGAATTATTTCCAGAAATTTTTTCTGCGCAGTTTT
>CAZMTB010000071.1:0-10364 GCA_964569095.1 uncultured Aquificales bacterium | reverse complement strand
ACCGGTGGTACCCACCCAAGAGGCTATGATTGTTCCCACCGCCAGCATTCCCGTGTTCACCAGGGGGGTCCCCCTCAGGGTTCCCCTCAGAAGAATGCCCCCGGCCACGATGTAGAGGGAACCTATCAGGATCAAGAAGGGCACGTAGTCGGCAATGTAGATGTGGAGTATCTCGTGGAGCCCCTCCCCTTTGAACGCAATGAGGAAGGGAATTGCAGTTATCAGAGCCCACATGGCCGAGATCTTAGGGTAGTGGTGATGCCAGAACTCCCCTGCCACCAAGGGGAATATGGCAATGGACAAGAGGATCCCGGCAAAGGGGATTATGCTCCACAAGGGCAACAGCTCGCCCAGTTCCTTGCCGTGGTGTGCAGTCTCGTGGGCCGCCTCAGACGCGGCGGCAGGATCGAGCCACGCGAGCACACCCAGAAGCAAGAAGAAAACGATCCATAACCTTGACACCGTGAGTCTCTTCACCTCTAAATCTCCTTTCCCAGCGACAGTACGAGATGAGTATTCTATGCCTTGAAAGCGGGTTCGCTGATAGATTAGACCCAATCTGTTGTCAAGTGCGCCCCTTTCGTGCTACTTGTGGGGTAAGGGTGGATGGAATGGAAGGAGGAATGGGTGGCAAAGAGAGGAAAGGGCGTAGATAACGAGTTTTGCGGGGTGTCTGTAGGGCACTCCAAGGTTTCGGTAGCCACCTTCTCTGCCCTCTCTGAGGAGACCCTAACCCTAACCGGGTTTCACTGGAGGGTGCTCCCCCCTGACCTCGTAGCAGAGGGGAAGATAGCACACTCTCAGGACCTGAAGGGAATCCTTTTCGAGTTCTGGGAGAAGCACAAGTTCACCAGAGATAACCTCTCCATAAGCATCGGGGGAGGACACACCATAACGCGTCAGTTCACCATGCCATCGGGAGCAGACGAGGAGATACTACCCTTCGAGGTTGCACCCTTTCTACCCCTCACCCAGGACGAGATGATGGTGGATGTCCTGCCTTTAAGGGATACAGAAGACGGACAGAAGATGCTGCTCCTCGCCGCCCGGAGGCGGGAGGTGGAAGAGTGGGTCAAGCTCTTCGAAGAGATGGGATTTGGGGTAGGAACGGTGATCACCAAGGGAGCGGCCCTCGCCAACCTTCAAAGGCACCAAGGGGTAGACGACGATGCACTTCTACTCATGGACATAGGGAGGGTATCCACCACCCTGGTATGGATGTTCGAAGGAGACCTTTACTACTCCCGGGAGATTCCCTTTGGGGGTACGGAGCTGATCACCATGGTGGCAGAAGAGATGGGCATATCCAAAGAACTCGCCGACGAAAAGCTCCAGAAAGAGCCAGACAGCATCCCAGAGGCGGCGATAGACCAATGGACCCACAGGCTTATTGATAAGGCAGGAAGTGGCATAGAGTATTGCCTTCCCATGGGAATGCCATTCCCCGCCTGTGAAGAGATCCACCTCTCGGGAGGAGGATCACTGGTGAGAGGCCTCGACGAACTGTTGGAAGAAGAGCTGGAGTGCGAGGTCTCCCTCTTCGAGGAGTGGGGCGTTCCCCTGAGAGAAGGCGTGGACGTTGAGGCAGTGGCCCTGGCGAGGTCCGCAGATGCTCTGGGAGCAGCCCTGACCAGCACTGAATCACCGGTGTGAGATGGCAGAGTACCCCCTAATAGACATAGACCTATCAGGAAAGGCGAAGAAGAAGCCCAAGGGCAAACCCAAGATCTCATTCAGACGACCCGCCCAAAAGGAGAAGAAGCCGGGGAAGATACCAACGGCCAAGATACAAGCACCCACCATCGGTAAGGAGCAGCTGGCCACCATCCTGATGGTACTGATAATTCTCGCATCCTTGGGATGGGTGGGGTGGCAGTACTCGGTCCTCAACCAGCAGGAACGACAAGAGAAGGACCTCCTGGCCCAAAGAAAAAGAGAGTATCAACGGCTAAAACCCATAGACGAGAAGCTTAAACTCCTTGAGAAGAAGAAGAAAGCCCTGATCACCAAGGTGAACACCATCAAAAACCTCTCTGCAGACCGAAGGGAGGTGCCAGAGGTGTTCAACGAGTGGGAGAGAATAATACCGGACACCCTTTGGATAACCAGCTTCAACTTCACCCCGGGCAAGACTCTCTCCATCAAGGGCTACGCCCTTACAGAGGCAGACATAGCCAAGTTCATAGACTCCTTGCGGCAAAGCCCCCACTACGGAGGCTACAACCTGGGATACGTGAAATCCATCACCATGGCAGGGGTACCCATGAAGGAGTTCACTTTGAGTTTGACGAGCACCCCTCCCAACAGGGTTAAAGTCCCCAACAAGAAGGGTGCCAACAAGAAGGTGAAGAAATGAACGACGCCGTGAAGAAGATACTCGCAGCACTGGTACTGGCAGCGGCGGTGGTCTACCTGGGAAACACCTATCTCCTGGAGCCCAAAAGGCAAACAATAAAGAAGGTGAAGACCGAGCGGGAGAAGATGGAGAAGGAGATAGCCAGGCTCAAGGCCGCCCAGAAGAGGGTGGCGGTGATAGAGAAGGAGATAGCCCAGCTACAGCTCCAGCTGGACCAGCTGAAGGGGATCCTTCCCAGCCGGAAGGAGATTCCCCAGCTTCTGCGCCAGGTGCCCAAACTGGGATACTACAACGGAATAGTCTTCAACATCTTCAAGCCCGGCAGACAAACGGTGGGAGAGATCTACGGCACCCTACCGGTCAGCCTCAGCTTCAGCTGCACCTACCCGCAGCTGGTCTCCCTGATGAGGGGCATAACCTCTCTGGAGAGGTTGATAAAACCCACCTCACTCAAGGTCACCTCCAAGTCCACCATGGGGATAAACCCAAGGCTAGCGGTATCGTGCACCCTAGCAACCTACTGGTACACGGGGGAGGAGTAGGATGAGGCGTCTTCTATTGGCATTAATTCTGACTGCAGGGTGGTTGGCGTACACCCCTGCAACTACGGCAGCTCCCCGCGTTCCCCCAAAAGGGAAGGTCTCCATCATCAACGCCATAATAGATGTGAACGCCTTGAGCAGGGCCCTGCAGGCCAAGCACGGAAAGGGAGGCTCCACATCCGCTGCGGCCAAGACGCAACCGGTCAGCCCTTTGAACCTCCTCCAGGGTTTAAAACTGGGTGGACCCTCTCCCATGGTGGCTCCCACCCCCAGGGTTAGAAACCCCTTCGAGACCCCTGACAAGGTGAGAAACCGCATATTCGAGGTGCAGCAACGCCTCGCCGCAATGAAGGCCCGCAAGAGAAGGCGGAAGAAAAAGAAGAAGAAAAAGAGGGTGATCGTATCTCCTCTCCAGAACTACGACGTGAAGACCCTGGTGGTGAAAGGGGTGGTTGTGGGCAAAGACACACACCTCGCCATGGTCATTGCCCCTGACGGTGAGACCTACACGGTGAAGGTGGGAGACATCATGGGATTAAAAGACCAGAAGGTGGTGGACATAACCACCAGGGGAATCGTCTTAAAGTACGACAACGGCACCACAACCCTGCTCTCACTCCCCAAAGAAGAAGGGGAGTAAGGTTGAGGTAAGACCCGACTCACGTCTCAGAACCGGATAGCAACTCCTCTATCTCTCTCAGCCGAGTATCCCTCCCTTCAGCAGGGGTACCCGTGCCCAACGCCATTCTAGCCGTGTGCACTCCCAAAAGGGAATACAACCTCTTTAGGGCGTCTCTCCCCCTCAACGCCCCCAAGTGAGACCTGATCGTCTCAACGTCTCCCCTGGCAATGGGACCGGTGATAGCCTTCTCCACCCCCAGCCTCTCCATGTTGCCAAGGGTACCTGAAAGCAGTGACAAGAGCCCCTCTTCCGCAAGCTCCTGGGAGAACCCCAGTTCCAAAAGCACCATCTTCGCCTCGTGGACCAGAGTGACCGCGTAGTTGCAGGCCACGCAGGCTGCAAGGTGGTAAAGGGGTTTCTGGTGGGGGGCTATCTCCACGCACCTCACCCCAAGGGCCAAGGCAAGCTCCCTTCCAAACTCCAATCCCCTACCGTCGCCCTCAAGGGTCACCACAGATTTGGAGATCCGCTCAACGGCGTCCTCCACCTGGGCGAAGCTCTGGAGGGGATGGAAAGAGAGCCGGGCACCATCTCCCAGAACGGAAGAGGTCAAGGAGCCGCTGGTGTGCACGAAGACCCTCTTTTCGCTCCAACTGAACCTGGACGCCAGGTTGGCAGCCACGGCTCCTATGGCGTCGTCCCTGGTCGTGATAAAGACGGCATCGGCCAACCGGGCGGTTTCAGGGGTTATCCCCACCTCTGCTCCCCTCAACCTCCTCCTGGCGCGCTCCAACGCCCTTGGATCAAGGTCCTCAACCGCCAAAACCCGGTAACCCCTCTGCTCCAGTGCAACGGCAAGGGCGGTTCCCACCCTTCCAACTCCAACGAATACCAGGTTTCTGCCGCTCATTACGAGAGCCTCTTGCACACCGCCTCGACAATGGCCCCAGGGGTGAGCCCAATCATCTCCCTCAGTTCTCCCTGGGTACCGTGGGGAAGAAACCTGTCGGGTATTCCGAAACGAACCACCTTCCTCTCCCCCCCAAGGAGCCCCTTCTCTCCCAGAAGCTCCAGAACCGCCGAACCGAATCCTCCAGCCAACACGTTCTCCTCCACCGTAACCACCAGGGGACACCTATCGGCCTGTGAGAGAATGAGCTCCTCGTCCAGGGGTTTAACAAACCTGGCATCCACAAGGGCAGGAGAGATACCCCTCTCCTCCAAAATGGCAACGGCCTCCTGGCAGATGGGAAGCAGGTGACCCACAGAGAGGATGAGCACCCCCTCTCCTTCCCTGAGCAGCCTACCCTTGCCCACCTCAATGGGCTCCGGCAGGTGGGGAATCTCGAGGCCGGTAACCCTTCCCCTGGGATACCTAACCGCGGCGGGGCCCTCGTGCCTCAAGGCGGTCACCAGCATCCTCGCCAGTTCCACCTCGTCTGAGGGGGCCATAACCGTCATGTTGGGAATGCTCCTCAGGTACGAAAAGTCAAACACCCCGTGGTGGGTGGGACCGTCGTCCCCAACGATACCCCCTCTGTCCACCGCGAAGAGCACCGGCAGGTTCTGCAAGGCCACGTCGTGTACCAGCTGGTCGTAGGCCCTCTGGAGAAAGGTGGAGTAGATGGCGGCAACGGGTCTCATACCCTCTGCTGCAAGACCTGCGGCAAAGGTGACCGCGTGTTGTTCCGCTATGCCCACGTCGAAGAACCTCTTGGGAAACCTCTTGGCAAAGGCCGTCAGCCCCGTCCCGTCGGGCATGGCGGCGGTTATGGCCACTATCCTCTCGTCCCTCTGGGCAAGTCTAACCAGGGTATCAGCAAACACCTGGGAGTAGGTGGGAAGCGGCGAGGTGACCACCGGCTTGCCACTCTCCCTATCGAAGGGCCCTATCCCGTGAAAGAGGCTGGGGTTCTCCTCCGCAGGGGGATACCCCTTTCCCTTACGGGTGAGCACGTGAACCAGGATGGGCTCGTTCGCCTTTCTCACCTGCCTAAAGGTCTCAATCAGGTCCTTTATCTTATGTCCTCTTATGGGTCCCACGTACTTGAAGCCCAGCTCCTCGAAGAGGATCCCTGGCGTGAAGAAGCCCTTCAACGCCTCCTCTGCCTTCTTCACCGCGAGCACCAGTTTCTCTCCCCCCGGCTTGTCCTTGAAGAGGCGCTTAACCTCGTTGCGCATCCTCAGGTAGTAGGGATCGGCCAGGCGGCGGGAGAGGTAGGAGGAGAGCGCCCCGCTGGTTGGAGAGATACACATCTCGTTGTCGTTAAGCACCACCACCAGATCCGTCTCGGTCTGCCCCCCGTGGTTCAGCGCCTCAAAGGCAATCCCCGCCGTCATGGACCCGTCACCTATCACCGCTACCACCTTCCGCGTTCCCCGCTGCAGATCACGGGCAATGGCCATTCCCAACCCGGCAGAGATGGAGGTACTACTGTGACCGGTCCCAAAGGGATCGTAGATGCTCTCGTCCCTTCTTGGAAATCCCGAGGGACCACCGAGAGAGCGTATCCACCTGAACTCCTCCCTCCTGCCCGTGAGAATCTTGTGGGCGTAGCACTGGTGCCCCACGTCCCAGATGAGCCTGTCCCGTGGGGTATCGAAGCAGTAGTGAAGGGCCAGAGTCAGCTCAACCACTCCCAGGGAAGGGGCTAGATGCCCACCCTGGCGAGATATCACCTCAACGATGTACTCCCTTATCTCCTCTGCAAGCTTCCTCAGCTCGGCGTAGGAGAGCTCCCTGATGTCCGCAGGAGAGTAGATCCTGGGCAGGTACTCCATCACGAGACCCTCTCAAGAAGCAGTGAAGAGAGCATCTTAAGCCTCTCTCCCCTCTCTTCCAAGGGCTCCAGAACCTGGCAGGCCCTATCGGTGAGCTCCCGGGCCTTCTCACGGGACCTCTCCACACCCCACACCGCAGGATAGGTCATCTTTCCCCTCTCCACGTCCTTTCCCACGGGTTTACCCAGGCTCTTCTCGTCCCCTACGGCCCCCAAAATGTCGTCAACCACCTGAAAGGTGAGACCAAGCAACAGCCCGTACTCGCCGAGAAGGGAGACCAGCTTCTCAGAGGCCCCGGCCACCACGGCCCCTGCCTCAAGGGAGACCTGGATCATCTTGGCGGTCTTCTTCAGGTGTATCTCGTCAACGGTGCGGGGATCAGGGGTTGCCCCCTCCATTTCGAGATCTATCACCTGGCCGCCGACCATACCTGCCCAACCGGCTGCCCGAGACACCATGTTCACAGCCCTAAGCACCCTTGCAGGCTCCACCTGCCGGGGATAAATCTCCAGCCTCGAGATCACCTCAAACGCCAGGGTCAGCAGGGCGTCTCCCGCGAGTATGGCCACTGCCTCCCCGAACACCTTGTGGTTGGTGGGCCTGCCCCTGCGAAGGTCGTCGTCGTCCATAGCCGGAAGGTCGTCGTGGATGAGGGAGTAGGTGTGAATCATCTCTATTCCACAGGCCACCGGCATGGCAACCAGATGATCGCCACAGGCTATCCAAGCCGCCTCCAGGGCCAGAACGGGACGAATCCTCTTGCCCCCTGCAAATAGGCTGTACTCAACCGCCTCCCTCAGCCGGGAAGGCACCCCCTCTGCTGCCAGGACCCTTCTCAGCCATCCCTCTACCTCCTCCACCCTCTCCTGCAGATACCCCTTAAGCTCAGATTCACTCATGCCCTTCTTTCAACTCCCCCTCTACCTCTGATTCAGACAACAGCTTCACCCGCCTTTCGGCCTCGTCCAGCATCCCCTCACACACCTTCACCAGCTTCGAACCCTCCTCAAAGAGCTTCAAAGATTCATCAAGGCTCAGCTCTGGATCCTCAAGACGGGACACTATCTCCTCAAGCCGCTTGATGGCCTCCTCAAACCTCATTCGGCTCCCCCTCTTCTCAGACCGCTCTTTCCAAACCGCTCTCTCAGCTCCCCCCACACCTCCGACGGGGTAACCCCCCGAAAAGCGAGGGCAAGATAGAGGTGAAAGATGAGATCCGCCGCCTCGTAAACGATCTCATCCCTATCTCCCCCCTTCAGTGCAAGCACCGTCTCAACCGCCTCTTCTCCCACCTTCTTGAAGACCGCGTCCTCTCCCTTGGCAGAAAGCCTCGCAACGTAAGAAGAGTCGGGAGAGGCCCTCTCCATCCTCTCAAGGATAACCCCGTAAAGCTCCTCGTCAAATCCCATTCCACCCTCCTGGAAAACCTGGTTAGAGATTACCCTTTGAAGAGGGCTTTGCATAGGGGCCAACCCTCCGTTGACTGCAGGTGCCGTGGTGGCTTAGGCTAGCAGAAGACGGAATGGGGCAGCCCCCTTCCCTATGGCCTCTCTCCTGGCATAGTTGATCCCTTTTCAACCAGGGGCCAGTCCAATAGAAAGGGGGCAGGAGGAGAGGATGGCAAAGCAGCTGCGCATAGCCCTGGCCCAGACCAACATGGTGGTGGGAGACCTGGAGGGCAACGCTAGGAAGGTGGAGGAGTTCGCCCGCCGTGCCCGAGAGGAAGGGGCACACCTCGTGGCCTTTCCGGAGCTCGCCATAACGGGATACCCGCCGGAAGACCTGTTGCTGAAACCCCAGTTCCTCGACGACAACCTGCAGGCCCTTGAACACCTGGTGAGAACGGTGAAGGGGATCGCCGTGGTGGTGGGATACGTGGATGTGAAAGACGACATATTCAACGCCGCGGCCCTCTTCTGCAACGGGGAGGTGATCAGCCGCCACTACAAGCACTTTCTGCCCAACTACTCGGTCTTCGACGAGAACCGCTACTTCCAGAAGGGGCAGGAGCTCTCCGTGGTGGAACTGAACGGCTGCAAGATCGGAGTGAACATCTGCGAGGACATCTGGTATCCCGACGGACCAGCCCTCTACCAGACCCTGGCGGGGGCCGAGGTGGTGCTGAACATCTCCTCTTCCCCATACCACAGGGGCAAAGAGCGTTTCCGAGAACGCATGTTATCGGTGAGGGCGAGCGACCATTGCTCCATTGTGGCCTTCGTCAACCTTGTGGGTGGACAGGACGAGCTGGTCTTCGACGGGGGAAGCATGATCTTCACCCAGTCGGGCCGCATGATGGCCAAGGCCCCCCTATTCAAGGAAGACCTGCTGGTGGTCGACCTCAACGTAGAAGGGGTCTTCAGAACCAGGCTCCACGATCCCAGGCGCAGAAAGGAGAAGGAGCGACTCAAGGGCGTTCCCGTCTCCACCCTCACCCTATCGGTCTCACCCCAGCACGCAAAAGAGATCCCCCCTCCAGAGGTAGCAGAAGAGCTTCCGGAAGAGGAAGAGATCTTTCAGGCACTGGTTCTGGGCACCAGGGACTACGTGCGGAAGAACGGGTTCAAAAAGGTACTGATAGGCCTGAGCGGTGGAATAGACTCCTCCCTGGTGGCAGTGGTGGCGGTAGAGGCCCTGGGGCCCGAGAACGTGGTGGGAGTTCTCATGCCCTCACAGTACACCTCCGAGGAGAGCAACAGGGACGCCTACGAGCTGGCGAGAAACCTGAAGATAGAGACCCACACCCTGCCAATAAGAGAGGTGTTCGAAGGGTACAAGAGGATTCTGAAAGAGGGCGTATTCAAGGACCTGCCCGAAGACACCACCGAAGAGAACCTTCAGGCCCGAATTCGAGGCAACTACCTGATGGCCATATCCAACAAGTACGGGTGGTTGGTGCTAACAACGGGGAACAAGAGCGAGATGAGCTGCGGCTACGCAACCCTCTATGGGGACATGGCAGGGGGATACGCCGTGCTGAAGGACCTCTTCAAGACCATGGTCTACAGGGTTAGCGAACACGTGAACCGAAGGGCAAATAGGGAGATCATTCCCAAGAACGTGCTGGTCAAACCCCCATCTGCAGAGCTGAAACCCAACCAGACCGACCAGGACACCCTGCCGCCCTACGAGGTGCTGGATCCCATCCTGGAGGCCTACGTGGAGAAGGACAGGTCCTTCGGCGAAATAGTGAAGATGGGATACCCCGAAGACCTGGTTGCAAGGGTGATACGGATGGTGGACCTTAACGAGTACAAGCGCCGCCAGGCCCCTCCTGGAGTGAAGCTCACCCCCAGGGCCTTCGGCAAGGACAGACGGCTACCCATCACCAATCGCTACAGGCCATACAGAACGGGGAGCTGATATGGCTGAGAGGGTGTTGCTGCACGTCTGTTGCGCCCCCTGCATGCTCTATCCCCTACGGGTCTTACAGAGAGAGGGGAAAGAGGTCTTCGCCTTCTGGTACAACCCAAACATCCACCCCTACACCGAGTACCAGAAGAGGCGCGACCAGGTTAGGAGCCTAACCGGGGAGCTCGGCGTTAGGCTAATAGAGAGGGACGAGTATCCCCTGGAGGAGTTTCTGCAGACCATCGCCTTCAGGGAGGGGAAACGCTGCTTTCTCTGCCACCAGCTGCGGCTAACCGCCACGGCCCAGGTGGCAAGGAAGGGGAAGTTCAACCTCTTCACAACCACCCTACTCTACAGCAAGTTCCAGCCACACCTCGTGATAAAGGACCTGGGAGAGGGTCTCGCCAGGCGCTACGGACCAAGGTTCCTCTATCGGGACTTCAGGGAAGGATGGAAGGAAGGAATCGAGGAATCGCGGGACAGGGAGCTCTACCGTCAGCAGTACTGCGGGTGTATCTACAGCGAGTACGAAAGGTACGGGAGGCAGAGAGATGAATGAGCTGTCGTCTCTGGGCAAAACGCTGATACTGGTAGGTTTACTGATTGCCGGGCTCGGCATGCTGTTCACCTTAGGAGGCAGGTTGCCCTGGTTTGGCAGGCTTCCCGGAGACATCGTGATCCAGAAGAAGAACTTCACCTTCTACTTTCCCGT
>CAZMTB010000070.1:0-19534 GCA_964569095.1 uncultured Aquificales bacterium | reverse complement strand
GTGAGGGCCTACCTGCGGGAGCGTAGCCTGACCGCTGCCAGGAAGGGTGTGACAACCAAGGCACTCTTTCTCTCCAACAGGGGCACCCGTATCTCTACCACGACGGTGCGCAGGATAATAAACCGCCGTACCAGGAAGGCTGGACTGGGAAGACGGGTGACTCCCCACACCCTTCGCCACTCCTTTGCTACCCACATGTTGGAGGGAGGAGCGGACCTGAGGGTGATCCAGGAGTTATTGGGTCACAGCAACCTCTCAACCACCCAGATATACACCAAGGTGGCCCTTAGCCACCTGTTGGAGGAGTACGACAGGGCCCATCCCAGGAGCAGGCCCCGTTCTTCCCAGGATAGAGACGAATCCGACTAACCCGGAGAAGGGTGGCTAAACTCCCTTTGCCTTAGCACCTCGTAGAGCATTAAAGCCGCGGAGGTTGCCACGTTGAGGGAGTCTGCCCTGCCCCTCATGGGAATCTTCACCCTTAGGTGGGCCTTCTCTAACCAGAGGGGGCTTAGACCCTGGTGCTCGTTGCCCACTGCCACCGCCACCGATCCTTCTCCTATGGGAGACTGGGTGAATGTTCTCTCTCCTGAGGGAGTGGCGGCCACTATTGTTACTCCCTCTCTCAGTAGCCACTCCACCGCCTCTCGTGAACCTACCTGGGCCACTCTTACCGAGAATATGGTGCCCAGACTCGATCTAACCACGTTTGGATTGGTGAGGTCTGTGCCCGTATCGCAGAGTATGACTCCGTGGCACCCCACCGCGTCGGCGGTTCTCAGCATGGCGCCGATGTTTCCTGGCTTCTCAACCCCTTCGATGACCAGGTAGAGGGCCTCTTCAGAGGATGGCCAGTCGAGGCGAAACTCTGGAGCCTCCACCACCATGATCATTCCCTGGGTGGAGTCCCGGTAGGCCACCTTTGAGAAGGCCTTTTCGCCCAGCTCAAACACCTCGCCTCCCCTCTCGACCACCTCCTCTATCACCCTCTCTTCTTCCTTTCCCGGATTGCCGAGGCTGTAGAAGAGGTGGGTGGGGGTGACGCCGGATTCCAGGGCCATGGAGATCTCCTTCTCCCCCTCAACGAGCATGAGTCTCTCTCTCTTCCTGTGGTTGGCCTTGTAGAGCTGGTTCAGCCATTTGAGCCTTGGGTTGGCAGGGCTGGTGATGGTGCGAATCCTCATGCTTCCTCTTCAAGGTGTAGTATCCAGTCTATTCGGCATACCATGGGCCTACCCCATCCGTTGTGGGGGAGCACTTCCAGGTATATCTTGTCTCCTGGCGAGAAGACGCTTTTGGGAATAACTCCCTCTATTGGTTGTCTCTGCTCTCCACCCTTCAGGTAGGTGTAGGAGACGAGCCTCTCTTCTTGAATAGCCCGTTGTAGCCTGTCCACCTTCTCCCTGACTGCGGGGCTCGCGTTGAGCAGGGCGTGTTCTAGGCTGAACCTCTTCATCTGTAGTGGAGGACCCCACAGCTCCATCAGTTTCGATACCGATGTTGAGTGGTCTATCCCCATCTTGTTTGCCATGCGGCTCATCACGAAGGCGGTGTGCCTGGCGTCTTCCAGCGCCCTGTGTTGGCCCTCGAAGGGGCTTCTCCACACCTTGCAGAGGTACTCCAAACTGTGGCTTCCCACCTCTGGGAAGTGCCTTTTGGATACCCGACAGGTGTCGATGATTCGATTTTCCCATAGGGGCTCTCCCAGTCGCTGTAGGTGGACCGCTATGATCTTCAAATCGAAGGGGGCGTTGTGGGCTACCAGCACCGATTCTTTCGAGAACTCCCTGAAGCTCGCTAGCACCTCCTCCGTCTCAGGGGCGTGCCTCACCATCTCCTGGGATATCCCGTGAACCCTTGCCGACTCCTGGGGTATGTTGTTCCAGGGGCGTATCAGGCTGTGAAAGGTGTCCACCACCTTGAATCCCCTCATCTTTACCGCCCCGAGCTCCACCAAGGAGGATAGGGAGGAGAGCCCCGTGGTCTCTGTGTCGAAGACCACGAACTCGGTCTCTCTCAGTGGGATGTGGTCGTGGTCTCTCATAACTGGACGGGCTATCCTTTTGTTGAAAGGGCCTTGAACACCTCTTCTTTAACCATACTCTTGGCCTCTTCCAGGGAGGCATCTATCTCGCATCCCGCCGCGTTCCTGTGGCCACCTCCCCCGAATAGGGAGGCCACCGCTGCCACGTTCATCCAACTTTTGGAGCGGAGGCTCACCTTTACGCCGCCAACCTCCCGTTCCCTGAAGAATAGGGCCACTTCTACCCCCTTGATGGAGCGGGGAAAGTCCACGAAGTCCTCCGTGTCCTCGGCCTTTGTGCCCGTCTCCCGGAACATCTCAAGGGTGACCTCCATCCATGCCACCAGTCCGTCTTCTGACCATCCCAGGGTGTTGAGAGAGAGCCCCAGCAGCCTGTGGCGGTTACCTGGGTAGTTGGAATAGACGTGGAAGGGTACCAAGGTGGGGTCTGCTCCATAGGAGGCCAGCTTGTAGCCGGCGTATAGGGCCTCTGCAGAGGTATTGGGATACCTGAAACCGCCCGTGTCGGTGAAGACCGCAGTGTAGAGGGCCAGGGCCATGTCGGGGGATATCTTCACCCCGTTGGCCTCCAAAAGCCTCAGCACTAGTTCACCCGTAGAGGCAGAGGACGTGTCCACCAACCTGAGGTCTCCGAAGGGTTCCCTGGGGCGGTGGTGGTCGATCAGTACCACTGTGGTATCCTCTGGCACCTGGTGGAAGAGGGAAACCCTTTCAAAGTCGCTGGCGTCCAGAACCAGCACGCAGCCGGGTAGGGAGGCTGGATCGAGCTTCTCAACCACCTCTATCTCTTCCCATCCGGGAAGAAACCTGTAGACCTGGGGAACCTCGTGGCGGTTGAAGATGCGGGTCTTCACCCCTGCTTCCTGTAGGGCCATCTTCATTGCAAGAACCGACCCTATGGCGTCTCCGTCAGGACTCTTGTGAGTTAGGATTGCTACTTCTTTGCACGAACTCAGTTTGCTCCAGATCTCCTTCAACGGTTTTGGATCCATCACTGGGGGTCCTTCTCTCCTTTTATCTTGTCTAATAGGTGGTAGATCTTGAACGCCTCTTCCATAGAGGTGTCTTCCTTGAAGCTGAGCTGGGGGGTCTTTTTTAGCCTCAGGTTTCTGCTCACCACCCCTTGAAGGTAAGGGGCTGCGCTCTTGAGGGCCGCAAACGAGCTTTTCTGTTCTTTCTCGGTTCCCATCACCGAGAAGTAGGCGGTTGCCTGTGATAGGTCTGGAGTGACCTTCACCCTTGTGATGGTCACTATGCCCGTCAGCCTCGGGTCCTTTATCTGCTTGCTGGTTATGATGATCGAGAGCTCCTGCTGGATGAGCTCTGCTATTCTGTCCATTCTTCTGCTTGCCATCAGATTATCTCTATCTCGCTGTTGAGCAGGGTTACAGATCGGTCTCTATCTACGAACTCTATCACCTTGTCTATTACGCTGTTTGCGTGGGATGGATCGTTGGATACGTAGGCCACTCCCAGAACAGCCCTCTGGTGTGAGTTGAGAGAGTCCACCTCTGCCACGGTCACGTTGAATCGGTTTCTCAACCTCTCTTTAAGTCCTTTCACTATGCTTCTCTTGGCCTTCAGGGAGTGTACCCCGAAGAGCCCCACCTCTATTCTGCATGCACCTATAACCACGCGTCTCCCCCTCGGTTAAGGG
Source organism: uncultured Aquificales bacterium (assembly GCA_964569095.1). Taxonomy (GTDB): domain Bacteria; phylum Thermosulfidibacterota; class Thermosulfidibacteria; order Thermosulfidibacterales; family JALWSI01; genus JALWSI01. The sequence goes on along the minus strand of CAZMTB010000070.1, from coordinate 15,833 downwards.
GCGTTGCGGTTCACGGGGATGAAGATAGGCCTAAGCCTTGGACTCTTCAAGCTTTCGGGCCACCTCGTGAGTGGTGTAGGCCTCTATTATGTCTCCCGTTTTGATGTCCTGGAAGCCCTCTATGGACATTCCGCACTCGTAGCCCGCTGCCACCTCTTTAACGTCGTCTTTGAACCTCTTGAGAGAGGCAAGCTTGCCCTCGTGTATCACCACCCCGTCCCTTATTAGCCTGACTAAGGAGGTTCTCTGTATGTTGCCCTCCAGCACGTAGCACCCTGCCACCTTTCCTATCTTGGGCACGCTGAATACCTCTCGTATCTCAGCCCTGCCAACCACCTCTTCCTGGGTTTCGGTGCCCAGCATCCCCTCCAGCACCTTCTTCACGTCGTCCAGCAGGTCGTAGATGACACGGTAGAGTCTCACCTCTACCCTCTCTCTCTCGGCGGCTTGGCGCGCCTGGCTGTCGGGGCGCACGTTGAATCCCACCACCACCGCCTTGGCAGAGGCGGCCAGCAGAATGTCGGACTCGGTGATGCCTCCCACTCCGCCGTGGATCACCTTCACCTCTACCTCTTCGTTGCCTGCCTTCTCCAGGGCGTCCCTCACTGCCTCCAGGGAGCCGTGGACGTCGGTCTTCAGCACCACTTTAAGCTCTTTGGCCTTTCCCTGCTGGAGCTGGCGCATCATCTCTTCCAGGGAGAGCCGTGGTTTTGAAAGGGCCGAGTCTCGCTCTTTCTCTTGCCTCTCCTGGCTAATCTCGCGGGCCTTTCTCTCGTTCTCCACCACCACCATGGCCTCTCCAGCCATGGGGACACCCGAGATGCCGAGCACCTCTACGGGTACCGAGGGGCCTGCCTCGGATATGGGTTTGCCCGCGTGGTCAAAGAGGGCCCGTATCTTGCCCCAGTGAAGACCAGCCACAACTGCGTCTCCCCGCTTCAAGGTGCCTTCCTGCACGATCACCGTTGCAACCACGCCCCTTTTGGTGTCGAGACGCGCCTCCAGGATGGTGCCCTTGGCAGGCACCGTGGGATCGGCCTTTAGATCCAGCATCTCTGCCTGTAGCAGTACCATCTCGAGAAGCTCGTCCACTCCCTGGCCGGTCTTGGCGGAGATTTCCACCATGATGGTCTCCCCGCCCCACTCCTCGGGCACGAGCCCGTGGTTCGAGAGGTCTTGCTTCACCCGGTCTGGGTTCACCCCCGGTTTGTCTATCTTGTTTATTGCCACCACGATTGGAACGTTTGCCACCTTTGCGTGGTTTATCGCTTCTACCGTCTGGGGCATGACGCCGTCGTCTGCTGCCACCACCAGGATCACGATGTCCGTGACGCTGGCACCGCGCGCCCTCATGGTGGTGAAGGCGTAATGCCCCGGCGTGTCTATGAAGGTTATCACACCGTCCTTCGTCTTGACCTGATAGGCGCCGATGTGCTGTGTGATGCCCCCTGCCTCCCTTTCGGCCACCTTTGTGGAGCAGATGTAGTCGAGAAGCGTGGTCTTACCATGGTCAACGTGTCCCATCACCGTCACCACTGGCGGCCGGGGCTGTAGATTGGTGCTTTCTACCCTTCTCTTTCTCTCCTCTTCGCCCTCCAAGGGTAGCACTTCGAACCCGTACTCGTTGCCAATTATCACTGCGGTCTCGAAGGAGATCGGCACCCGCTCGCCCGCCGAGATTCCCCGCCTCTTTAGCATCTCCACTATCTCTTTTACTGGTTCCTCCATGAGCTCTGCCAGCTCTACGGGCAGTACTGGATCTGGAAGCCATAGGGTTCCCTCTTCCATGTCCACCCTGCCTGCCAGGCCTTTCTCTTCTACGAATAGCTCTCTCTGTTCCTTCTTGCGTCGTTTTTTCTTGTGAGGCCTAGTCTTTCTCTTCCCCAGCAAGCCGGATAGGTCGGTTACGGTCTTCACCTGCACCTTCTCTTCTTTCTGGGGTGATGCTGCCTTTCTATCCTTCTCTTCCCGCTTCTCTCTCTTTTTTTGCGCATCTTTCCTCTTCTTCTTTTTTGGGGTAGGTGTTTCTGCCTTCTTCTCTTCTTTCTTGGTTCTCTTCTCGGGTGGCTGCACGGCTTTCTTTGCCTCTTTACGCCTCCTCTCTTCCCTCAGGTGCATGTAAAACTTGTCTGCCTCGCTCTCGGATATGGTGCTCGACGCCGAGGGTTTAACCGGGATTCCGAGGCTTTTCAGTTTCTCGATCACCTCCTGCCAGGGTATCTTTGTCTCCTTGGCTATCTGATAGATCCTAATTCTCGCCATGCAGCATCACCTCCTCACTCCTCACAGATTCGGAGCCTCTCTATCACTTGATTTATCCTCTGTAAACGGAGGGCCAGTCGAGAGCCTTCTCCTTCTCTCAGTCTCTTCAGCCTTTCCGTGGCGCGGTGCTCTTCCTGCCGAAAGGCAGAGACCACCTCCTCTACCAACCGTTTGGGATCGTCTGGCACCTCGACCTTTCTCCTCAATGCCCTGCTGAAGGCCCCTCTCTTCTTGAGTGCCAGCTTGAAGCAGTCAGGGTTTGGGCAGAGATAGGCTCCCCTTCCCCCCCTGAGACAGAGCGGATCGGGGACCAGTCGCCCCTCTCGACTCGCAGAGAAGCGGATAAGGTTCTCTTTGGGGAGTTTTGAGCGGCATCCTATGCAGCTGCGTACCGGTACATCACTCTTCTTCCCCATCTTCACCTTCTGTTTCCAATGGCCCCATCACCTCTGAGGCCTTCTTAACGCTTATCTTCCATCCCGTGAGCTTGGCCGCGAGCCTGACGTTCTGGCCCTTCTTGCCCAGGGCTAGGGAGTACTGGTCGTCGTCCACCACCGCCACAGCCTCTCTCTCCTTCTCGTCCAGCAGCACCTTGTTGATGGTGGCGGGCTTAAGGGCGTAGGATATGTAGCGAGCGGGGTCTTCGGAGTACTCTACCACGTCTATGCTCTCCCCCTGCAGCTCCTTCACCACGCTCTGTATCCTTGACCCCCTTACTCCCACGCAAGAGCCCACTGCGTCTATCTCGGGGTCCTTAGAGAGCACGGCCACCTTTGACCTGGAGCCTGCCTCCCGGGCCACTGCCTTCACCTCGACGAGGCCGTTGGCAACTTCTGGAATGTCCCTCTGGAAGAGCCTAAGCAGCAGGTTTGGATGGTGCCTCGACAGGACCACCTTTGCGTCACGGGTTCCCTTGCGAACCTCCAGCACGTAAAACTTGTATGTCTCCCCCCTGCGGTAGCGCTCGCCTCGCACCCTCTCCTTTGGAGGCATTATCCCCTCCCCGTGACCCAGGTCCACTACCACCACTCCCTTCTCTTCCCGCAAGACCTGTCCCGCAATTACATCTCCCTCTTTATTGGCAAACTTGTTGTACATAACATCGCGCTCGGCCTCGCGCATCTTCTGGAGCATCACCTGTTTTGCCGTCTGTGCGGCTATCCTGCCCAGGTCTTTTACGGGGTAGGGTATCTTAACCACATCTCCCGGTTTTGCCTCTGGGTGATACTTCTTGGCCTCTTCCAGGGAGACCTCTTTTGCCTTTTTTGAGGCGGGCCCTTCCACCACTTCGGCCATCCTGAAGACCTTGGGAGAACCCTTGGACACGTCGAACTCCACCTCCAACTCTACCCCGGGGTCCACCTTCTTTCTCACCGCTGAGAGCAGAGCAGACTCTATTGCCTTCACCAGGGCGTCCATCTCAAGGCCCTTCTCCTGGGCCAGTTGTTCGAGCAGGTAGTAAAGCTTCTTCTGTTCCAAGGCTCTTCCCCTTATTCAGTCGTTCATTTGCAGTTTCGCCTTGGCCACCTTGTTGTAGGGCACTCGCTCTATTCCCTCCTCAGTGGCCAGGGAGAAACCCTCCTCGTCAGCGTCCTCTATTCTTCCTTCCAGCACGTTCTTCTTCTCGCCTCCCTCGGTCTTCAGCGTTACCCTTACCGTCTCTCCCTTGCTCTTCATGTAGTGTGAGGGCTTTTTTAAGGTCCTCGTGAGCCCTGGGGAGGAGACCTCCAGCAGGTATCCGCTGTGGATGAAGTCTTCCACGTCGAGGAGATAGCTCAGTTCCCGGCTCACCTCCTGGCAGTCGTTCAGGGTGATGCCGCCTATTCCCTGTATCACCACCCGCAGGCGCGACTCCTTGCCCGACAGCCACTCCACGTCGTAGAGCTCCAACCCTTTCTCCCTCAGTATGGGCTCCACAAGCTCTTTCACCCTCTTCTCTATGTCAAGATCGTCCTTCTTCAACTCTGTAACCCCATCAAAAATCAGAGGGGCCTTCCTGCCCCTCTGTTCACTGGCTTCCTCTAACGGAGAATATGGCACACCTCGTGATAATGTTCAAGGGGTTGAAGGTAGAGGTGTTTACGGCTTTTGAACGGTTGTTCGCAGGCTACCTCGGTGTGGCCACTATGGCGCCGCTCCTCCAGGGAGAGGAGAAGGGAATGAACCTTTTAAGATCAAAGCCACTCTCTTCCAGGAGGGTGGCGTACTCGTCTCTCGCGTACACCTCTCCCTCCTTCGTGGCCACCAGCATGTTTATTGAGAATATGGGAGGGAAGCTCTCCTCTCCTTCTCTCAGGAAGTCCACCAGCACCAGTTCCCCTCCCGGGTTGAGGGTGCACCTGGCCCTCTCCAGTACCTCTCTCACACCCTCTTTCCCGAAGGAGTGGCAGATGTGTCCCAGTATCACCGTGGAGTAGCCGCTCCCCCACTCCACTTTGAAGAGATCTCCCTCGACGAAGGAGTACCGTTCTTCAACTCCCAGTATCTTGACGGTGGGTATGGCGGCCCCTTGGATCACTGGAGGGAGATCCAGTACCGTTGCAGTGAGGTGGGGATGCCGGAGGAGGAGGGCTATGCTCCAAACGCCGGAGCCCCCCGCCACGTCCAGCACTTCACCACGGGGAGGTTGATACTCCTCTGCTAGTTCCAAGGCGGGAAACCAGTTGATTGCGAATAGTCCCTTGGCGAGTGTGGCAAAGAATCTGGGTTCTCTCTTTCTGGGTAGAGGCTTGCCGGTTTTCACCACCTGCGGCAGGTGAAGCCAGTTCTCCTGCAGGGCAGTGGCGTGGAGGAAGAAGTCGCCGAGGTAGAGGGGAGAAGCTGGGTCGAAGAGAGGTGCCATCTCTTCCTTCAGGTTGAAGATAGACCCCTCTCTCGCCACTATCCCCAGTCCCTCCAGGGCCATTAGAACCCTTTCTACCCCTCTCTTCGAAAGGTTGAGCCTTTCTGCTATCCTTTCTGGGGTGCAGGGTTCTTTTAGCTCTTCAAAGATGCCCAGTTCTGCAGCGGTGGCGATCACTATTGGTGGGGCAAAGCCGAAGAAGAGTTTCTGCAGCTGGAATAGGGTTGACTTCAGTTTCTCTCCCTCTGGAACCATTGGTTTCTTCATCTACTTGGCCCTTCTCGTTGCAACAAAAAGGGGCGGCAGGTGCCGCCCCTCTTCTGTTCTTAATTTAGCGAGTAGATCTGGTCTCCCAGAAGCTCCACCCAGTTTGCCTTCAGCACCTTCAAGGCCTCGTCCAGCTGCTTCTCCACGCCTATGATGAGAACGGTCTTCTCCCCCGTACCCAGGCAAGGGTAGAGGTAGTCTACGTTTATCCCCGCGTCTTTCAGTGGTTTGAGTATGGCGTTCAGTCCACCCGGGTGATGAGGGGTCTCTGCCGCGAGAACCTCTACCACCTTCACCTTGTAGCCCTTGCTCTCGAGCACGTTCTGGGCCTTCACGGGGTCGTTAACCACCATTCTCACTATGCTGAAGTCTGCGGCGTCCACCACGCTTATGGCCACTATGTTTATTCCTTCCTCTCCCAGCAGGGTGCTCACGTCTGACAGCCTGCCAGGGGTGTTTGGGAGACTCACGGAGAGCTGTTTCACTGGCATCACTTGTCTCCTTTCTCGTTGTCGAGGTATTGATAACCTGCCTCGAGTGCCTTTTTGTTTACCTCGATTACAGAGGGTTTGGTCTTGAATATCTCGAGACAGGCCTCCTTGGCACTCTCAAGGTTGATGAGCCGGGATTTGTTTATGAAGGCTCCCAGCATCACCATGTTTGCCGACCTGTCGCTCCCCAGCTCCTCCGATATCCTGTTGGCGGGTATCTGGTAGATCCTGATGTCTCCCCTGACGGGCAGGGTGTCCACCAGATCGCTGTTGATGAAGAGCACCCCTCCAGACTGCACCTGGTTCTGGAACCTTATGAGAGAGGGCTTGTTGAGCACCACGGCTATGTCTGGAGACGAGGCCACTGGGGAGGCGATCTCCTCGTCGGATATGGCCACTATGCAGTTGGCGGTTCCCCCTCTCATCTCTGCCCCGTAACTGGGGAGGTAGGTGACGTGTTTCTCCTCTTTCATGGCGGCGTACGCAAAGGCGTATCCCATGAGAAGTACGCCCTGTCCCCCGAATCCTGCGAATATGGTCTTAATCAACATGGCTCTTCTCCGCGCTCACGTCTTTCAATACCCCGATGGGAAACTCCTTCACCACCTGCTTATCTATCCACTTGATGGCCTGGACGGGGGTCATCTTCCAGTTGGTGGGACAAGGTGAGAGAATCTCCACCACGCTGAACCCGAGACCTGCCATCTGGGTCTCAAAGGCCTTGCGAATGGCCGCCTTTGCCTTTCTTATGGCAGCGGGCTTGTGAACGGCGGTTCTCACAGCGTAGGCCGTGCCCGGTAGCTGGGCCAGTATCTCTGTGAACTTCAAGGTGTGTCCGTGGAACTTGGGATCTCGGCCTCCAGGGGAGGTGGTGGTTGGTTGTCCCACCATGGTGGTGGGTGCCATCTGTCCCCCTGTCATTCCGTAAACCCCGTTGTTTATGAAGATGCAGGTGATGCACTCCCCGCGGTTGGCCGAGTGGAAGGTCTCGGCGGTGCCTATGGCGGCCACGTCTCCGTCTCCCTGGTACGAGAATACCAACCTGTCGGGAAGTACCCGCTTTATTCCCGTTGCCACGGCGGTTCCCCTTCCGTGTGGGGCCTCTCCCATGTCTATGTCGAAGTAGTTGTAGGCCAAGACCGCGCATCCTGCGGGGGGTACCCCTATGGCCTTGCCCCTTAAACCCATCTCTTCAATCACCTCTGCCACCAGCCTGTGGGCTATGCTGTGCCCGCATCCCGGACAGTAGTGGAAGGGTACGGGTTTGAGAACCGATGTCTTTCCAAACACCTTCTTCATGGTTAGTGAATCTCCCTTTGGTAGTACTGGCCAGTGATCACCCTCGCCACCTCCATGGCCGTGGGAACGGTTCCCCCGGGCCTGGCGTAGGAGATCACCTCTGCTTGGTCGCACACCGCCGCCTGCACGTCTTCGGCCATCTGTCCCGCGTTGAACTCGAAGACCAGGATGTTGTGTATTCTGCGGCTGAGCTCCTTCAGCTCCTCTTTGGGGAAGGGCCAGAGGGTGATTGGCCTGAAGAGCCCCACTGGAAGCCCCTCTCTACGGGCCCTCTTAACCGCTCCCTTGGCTATTCTCGCCGCTGTGCCGAAGGCCACCACCAGCATGTTTGCGTCTTCCGTCAAGAATTGCTCGTACCTCACCTCTTCACGCTCGATGATCTCGTACTTCCGGGCGAGCTTCCAGTTGTGCTCTTCAAGCACCCCCAGATCCAGGTAGAGGGAACGCACTATTCTGCTTGGCCGTCCTTCTGCTCCGTCGAGGATCCAGTCCTTCTTGGGGAGTTCGCTCAGATCCCTCATGGCGGGTAGCCTAACCGGCTCCATCATCTGGCTCACCATGCCGTCTCCCAGAAGCATCACCGCCATGCGGTACTTGTCTGCCAGGTCGAAGGCCTCGTAGGTGAGGTCTGCCAGCTCCTGGATGGATGCGGGTGCCAGCACGATCTGGCGGTAGTCGCCGTGTCCCCCTCCCCGGGTGGCCTGGAAGTAGTCCGACTGGGCGGGGGCCACGTTGCCGAGCCCAGGACCTCCCCTGATCATGTCCGAGACCACCACTGGTAGCTCCTGTCCCGCTATGTAGGAGAGTCCCTCTTGCATCAGGCTGATTCCTGGGCTGGAAGAGGAGGTCATGACCCGACCACCGGCCATGCTTGCACCTATCACCATGTTTATGGCGGCAAGCTCGCTCTCAGACTGCAAGAAGGTGCCTCCCACCTCAGGCAGTCTCTGGGACATGTACTCTGGCACCTCGTTCTGCGGGGTTATTGGATAGCCGAAGTAGTACCTGCATCCCGCCCTTATGGCGGCCTCGCCCAGCACGTGGGCTCCCTTCATCAATACCAGCTCTTCATCCCTCTTCACGATACACCTCTATTGCCACTTCTGGACAAGTGACTGCGCACAGGGTGCAGCCAACGCATCCCTTGCCGTCCTTCTCTTCCAGAAAGACCGCAAAGTGGTACCCCTTTTCGTTCAGCTCCTCTCCCAAGACCAGGAGCTTGTTGGGACACGCCTCTATGCAGAGGCCGCATCCCTTGCATAGGGCGGCATCGATAACGATTTTTCCTTTCATCAAAACTCCTTTAATTCCAGTGAAATTGGTCTTCCCATCCGCCTATAGCCGGATTTTGAGGCAATTATCCCTCTTCTTTGGTGCTGTCAAGGGAGATGCCTTCTTGGGTGGTTTGGTGGGATATGCAAAGAAAAAGGCGCCGCTTTCACGGCGCCTGGGTGGGAGGGTTGTTTCGTGAAGGGTGGTGTTGGTTGGGGGGATGCGTTATTCCTCCACCTTCACGGTTATCTGTTTGGGTTTTGCCTCCTTCTTCTTGGGTAGCGTGAGGGTAAGAATTCCGCTCTTGAAAGAGGCCTTTATCTTGTCGGTGTCCACCGTGTCGGGCAGGGTGAATATTCTCTGGAACTGTCCGTAGATGCGCTCTGCCCTGTGGTAGTTCTCCTTCTTTATCTCGGTCTCCTGTCTCTTCTCGCCCTTCAGGATCAGGGTGTTGTTCTCCACCTTCACCTCGAGATCCTCTTTGTTCACTCCTGGAAGCTCGGCCTTGAGCACGATCTCCTCTTCGGTTTCGTAGATGTCAACTGCAGGTGCCCAAAGGCCCTTTCCCATAAGCTGCTCGCTCTCCTCTCCCCTGAGTAGGGAGTCGAAGAGACGGTCCATCTGGCTTCTCATGGAGTAGAGCTCCTTGAAAGGATCAAACTTCACTATTGCCATGCTACCACCTCCTCATCCCTTTTTCTCTCTTTCCGGTCTCTAAATATAGTATATGTGCCTTAATTTGTCAAGTAGCCTGCTTAATTTTTTATCATATATTTTTTGTTGACAGAAAAGTATTGGTTTTATAGGTGATTTCGCCGTTATGGATGAACGAGTGGTGGTGGTCATACCTGCCAGGTACGGTTCGAGCCGGTTTCCCGGTAAGCCCTTGGCACCAATACTGGGAAGGCCGATGATCCGTTACGTGTACGAGGCGGCGGTTGCTGCCAGTGGTGTCCACAGGGTGGTGGTTGCAACCGACGATTCCAGAATTGCAGAGGTTGTGGAGGGATTCGGGGGAGAGGCCATGCTCACCTCCGAGCAGTGCCGTAGCGGTAGCGACAGGGTTGCCGAGGCGGCAGAGAGACTGGAGGGGGATTTCTTCGTGAACCTCCAGGGAGACGAGCCGTTGATGGACCCTGCCGCAATAGGGGAGGTGATCTCCCTCTTGAGGAGTACTCCCCAGGCCATAGCCACCTTGAAACGCCCCTTGCTTGATCTCCAGGAGTACCGGGACCCCAATTGCGTCAAGGTGATCTGCAACCATCAGGGGTTTGCCCTGTACTTTTCCCGTTCCCCCATTCCCTTCAACAAGGGGGACCTGGGATTAGAAGAGCTTGGGGATCTCGTGAGCGTGCACGTTGGTATTTACGGGTATCATAGAAGGGTGCTTGAGAGGTTCGTAGGACTGCCCGTAGGTGCCTTGGAGAGGTGTGAGTCTCTGGAACAACTGCGGGCGTTGGAGTATGGAATCCCCATAAGGGTTGCCTCCACCTCGTACATTTCGGTGGGGGTTGACACCCCTGAGGACATCGAGAAGGTGGAAGCCCTTCTGAGAGGAGAGAGCTGATGGGCAGCAATACTAAGTACATATTCGTTACCGGGGGGGTGTTGTCGTCCCTTGGCAAGGGGATAGCAGCTGCGTCCATAGGGGCCCTGTTGGAGGCCATGGGAGTGAAGGTGACCTTCATCAAGCTGGATCCCTATATAAACGTTGATCCTGGAACCATGAACCCCTTTCAGCACGGTGAGGTCTTCGTCACCGAGGACGGAGCCGAGACCGATCTGGACCTCGGGCACTACGAGCGTTTCACCTCGGTGGTGATGGGGAAGAAGAACAACGTTACCACCGGCAGGATATACCACGACGTGATAGCCAAGGAGAGAAGGGGAGACTACAAGGGGGGAACCGTACAGGTGATTCCCCATATCACCAACGAGATCAAGGAGTCCATACGCCGGGTCTCGGACCAGGGTGAGGTGGTGGTTGCAGAGATTGGGGGTACAGTTGGCGACATAGAGAGCCTGCCCTTTCTCGAGGCCATTCGCCAAATGGGCCTGGAAGAGGGGAGGAGAAACACCCTCTACATTCACCTGACCCTCGTTCCTTACATGAGCAAGGCGGGAGAGGTGAAGACCAAGCCCACCCAGCACAGCGTGAGGGAGCTGAGGGCAATTGGTATTCAGCCAGACATCATACTATGCCGAACCACGGTTCCCTTGGATCCCTCCATCAAGGCCAAGATATCCCTCTTCTGCAACGTTGAGGAGAGGGCCGTGATAACGGCGGTTGACGCCGAGACCATCTACGAGATTCCCCTCAACTTTCACAGGGAGGGGTTAGACCAGATCATCGTGGAGAAGCTGGGATTGGAGTGTGAGGAGGGAGACCTCTCCAAGTGGGAGAGGCTGGTTTACACCATAAAGCATCCCCAACGGGGAGTGAAGATAGCCATAGCAGGCAAGTACGCCCACCTCCACGACTCCTACAAGAGCCTGGTAGAGGCCCTGGTGCACGGGGGGGTTGCCAACAACTGCTCCGTGGAGGTTCAGTGGGTGGACTCCGAGGAGGTGGAGCGCCGGGGAGCAGATGCCCTCTTGGAAGGCGTTGACGGAATAGTGGTGCCTGGAGGATTCGGTTCCCGTGGTATTCAGGGCAAGATAGAGACGGTGAGGTTTGCCCGTGAGAAGGGGGTGCCGTTTCTCGGGATATGCTTGGGCATGCAGGTCTCTGTGGTGGAGTTTGCCCGCAACGTGTGCGGCTATTCGGACGCCCAGAGCACCGAGTTTCACATCTCCACCTCGCATCCGGTGATCTTTCTATCCCCTGAGCAGGAGGGGGTGATAGACAGGGGAGGCACGATGCGCCTCGGTGCCTATCCCTGTCTCCTCTCCGAGGATAGCGTGGCGTACGCCTGTTACGGGAGACGGGACATCAGCGAGCGCCACAGGCACCGTTTTGAGTTCAACAATGCCTTCAGGAAGACCCTTTCCGAGAAGGGACTCAGGATTGCCGGGGTGTATCCCAAGAGGGACCTGGTGGAGGTGGTTGAGCTGGAAGACCATCCCTGGTTCGTTGCGGTGCAGTACCACCCGGAGTTCAAGTCGAGGCCCTTCGATCCCCATCCCCTCTTCGTGGGGCTTGTGAAGGCCGCCCTTGAGAGGAAGGGAGGTGTTGCCTGACATGATTCCCTTGACCCGCACCGTGAAGATAGGGGGTGCCACCTTTGGTGGGGGTGGGCCCTTGGCCTTGATAGCCGGCCCCTGCGTGATAGAGAGCCTTGAGGTTCTCACCGAGACCGCGGAGAGGCTGCTTGAGGTGTGTGGCAGACTTGGTATTCCCCTCGTCTTCAAGTCGTCGTACGACAAGGCCAACAGGAGCTCGCACAAGTCGTACAGGGGTCCCGGGTTGATAATGGGGCTGGACATGCTGGCCAAGGTGAAGGAGAGGTTGAAGGTGCCAGTCATCTCCGACGTGCACGCGGTTGGAGAGGTGGAGTACGCAGCTGAGGTGTTAGACGCCATCCAGATACCCGCGTTTCTCTGTCGTCAGACCGACCTCGTAATGGCAGCTGCCGAGACGGGATTGCCAGTGAACGTTAAGAAGGGTCAGTTCATGGCGCCCCGCGATATGGTGAATGTGATGAAGAAGGTGGAGTCAAAGGGTAACCGTCGTCTCCTTCTCACCGAGAGGGGAACCACCTTTGGTTACAACAACCTGGTGGTTGACTTCAGGTCTATCCCCCTAATGCAGGAATTGACCGGTTGTCCCGTGGTCTTTGACGCTACTCACAGCGTGCAGCTACCAGGGGGAGCGGGTAGCTCGTCTTCGGGCCAGAGGGAGTTTGTGGGGGTGCTTGCCAGGGCGGCGGTGGCTGCCGGGTGTGATGCCCTCTTCGTGGAGACCCATCCCAATCCCCAGAGGGCCCTTTGCGACGGGCCAAACATGGTGGATCTTTCTGAGCTCGAGGGCATGCTTCCCCTCCTGGTGAGACTGCGAGAAGCCTTGAGAGAGGAGGCCCAGCGGTGAGTTCCTCTCTCGCTCCATCCTGGCACGTTGAGCTTGCGAGAAGGGTGATCTCTCTTGAGGCCCAGGAGCTTCTGAGGATGCAGGAGCGGCTGGGGGAGGAGATATTCCAGGCGGTGGAGCTGCTCTACCACTGCAAGGGTCGGGTTGTGGTCACCGGTATGGGAAAGTCTGGTATAATCGCCCGAAAGATAGCGGCGACCCTGGCGAGCACCGGCACCCCGTCCCTCTTTCTACATCCTGCGGAGGGAATACACGGAGACCTGGGGATGGTGATGAGGGAGGACGTGGTGGTGGCCCTCTCCAACAGCGGAGAGACCCCCGAGGTGATCAACCTGCTCCCGTCCATAAAGAGGCTTGGCATTCCCCTCATAGCCTTAACGGGCAATTTGAACTCCACCCTTGCGAAGAGGAGCGATGTGGTTCTTGACACCGGGGTGTCGAAGGAGGCGTGTCCCTTGGGAATAGTGCCTACTGCAAGCACCACCTCTGCCCTTGCCATGGGAGACGCCTTGGCGGTGGTATTGCTGGAGAGGAGGGGCTTTAAGAAGGAGGACTTTGCCCTCTTTCATCCAGGGGGATCTTTGGGCAAGAGGCTTCTGCTGACGGTGGAGGACCTCATGCACAGGGGAGAGGAGATACCCGTGGTGAGCGTCTCGACTCCGTTGAAGGAGGCGATAATAGAGATCTCCTCCAAGCGGCTGGGGATAACCACCGTTCTCGACGATAGTGGAGTGGTGAAGGGCGTTATCACCGACGGCGACCTCAGGAGAATAATAGAGAGAGAAGGGGAGGGTATGTTCTCCCTCACCGCTGGCGAGGTGATGACCCGTAATCCCAAGACCATCAGCAGGGAGGCCTTGGCCGCCAAGGCCTTGAACGTAATGGAGAGACACTCTATCACCGCCCTGGTGGTGGTGGACGAGAATAACCGCCCCGTGGGGCTACTACACATGCACGACATCCTCAAGGCGGGGGTGGTCTGATTTAGCTGCTGCCTTCTTCGCTTTACCTTTTCAGCTTTGCTATTCGGTTCTTTGCCTTTTTGGCGTAAGGAGATTTGGGGAATTTTCTGATCAGCTTTCTCCAGAGAAGCTCCGCGGTCTTTGCGTCCCCCAGTCGGTAGAAGGCCTCTCCCTCCTTGTAGAGGGCGGGCGCCACCTTGGGATTCTTTGAATAGAGGCTGGGCACCTTGTCGTAGGCGAGTATGGCCTCTTTGTACTTCCCCATGGCGAAGAGGCTCTCTCCCATCCAGAACTGGGCATTACCTGCAAGGGTCTCTTTGGGATAGAGAGAGACGAACTGGCTGAATCCCTCGTATGCATCCTTGTATCTTCGTGCCCTGAAGGCGTCCAGAGAGTCCTTGTAGAGCTTGTCCGGTGGCGGGGCCTCCTCTACCACCCGGGTCTCCCTTGCGGGATGCTGGCTCTTCTGGGGCTTCTCCAGCATTTTGGCCAGCAGAACCTGCCTCTTCTGGAGCTCTGCCAGCTGGTTTCTCAGTTCCCTGATGTCCCGGTTGCAGCGCTCTATCCCGTCGTTCAACCGGGCATCGGTCTCTGTCATCTCGAGGCGCTTGGCCTCGCTGTCGGCGAGGCGACGCCTCAGCTCCTTGTTGGTGTTTTCCAAGGCCCTGAGGCGCGCCTCCATCTCGTCTTGCCTCTTCTGTAGGGCAGCTATCGACCGCGAGAACTGCTCTGCCAGCTGCCTTGCCATCACCTCTTGCTTGGTCTCCACCCTCTGCACGTCCGTGGTGGTTACGCACCCCTCTATTCCCATCAGGGTGATGGCCACCACGCAGGATATCACAGAGAGGAGAGCCCTCTTCATGGGTTACTTCAAGGCTTCCAGGTGATCCCTTCTGTTCTGGGCCCAGCAGGTCTCGTTGTGCTCGGTGCAGAGAGGACGCTCTTCACCGTAGCTTATGGTGGAGATACGAGCTGCCTCTACACCCCTGCTAACCAAGTAGGTCTTTGCGGCGTTGGCCCTCTTCTCGCCCAATGCCATGTTGTACTGGGTGGATCCCCTCTCGTCGCAGTGTCCCTCTATGAGCAGGCTCTCGGTGGGGTGATCCTTCATGTAGTCTGCCCAAGCCTCCAGGATGGACTTTGCAGCAGGGGTCAACTCGTAGCTGTCAAAGGCGAAGTGTATGTCCTTGGTGAGGACCCCGGGCTTCACGGGTACCGTTTCGCCCTTTTCCGCTGCCTGGGGTACTGGACAAGGTCCTGGACCCGTGCAGGTCCCCATCTGAGAACAACAACCAGCCACCATGATACCTGCCGCTAACAACAACCCTATTAACGCTCCCCTCATGATACTACCTCCTCCTTTCCCAAAGGGTCTTTTCTCACTCTCCAATAACCACTATGTGATCGCGCCTGTTCTTTGCCCAGCACTCTTCGGTGTGCTCAGTGCAGAGGGGTTTCTCCTCTCCGTAGCTCACCGTGTCTATGCGTGAAGGGTCTATGCCCAGGTAGCCCAGATACTCCTTTGCGGCGTTGGCCCTCTTCTCTCCAAGGGCGAGGTTGTACCGGGTGGATCCCCTCTCGTCGCAGTTACCCTCTATTCTGATGGATAGGTTGGGATGCTGGTGAAGGTACTCCGCCACCGCCCCCAGGATCTCTTTTGCCTCTTCGCTGAGGGTGTAGCTGTCGAACTCAAAGTGTATGTCCTTGTGAATCAGTTCCATGAGGCGCATGCGCTGCTCCTCTTCGGCCCTGGCCTCGGCCTCCTTGGCACGCTGTGCCTCCAGGCGGCGCTTCTCGGCCTCCATTCGCTGGCGCTCCAGTTCCTCCTGGGATAGCTGGTAGGGTGTCTTGCCCGTGGGGGCCTCTACCACCTGGGCCTCGGATCTCTGGGGAGCAGGGGCCACCTCTATGCCCTGCTTCTTCTCTCCAGCCTTCACATACCCGGGAATCTCCTTCTTCTTGCACGTTTCAGTGGTGCAACAAGAGGAGAGGAAGATTCCCGCAAAAACCACCACCACAGCCATCGCCCAGATACGCCTCATAGTGTCTCCTCCTCTTCTCAGCTCATCCTTGTTTTCCAATTAGTTGAGTGACCTCCAGCATGGGTCACTCCCGTTCAATCTCCGCACCCTCACAATACCGTTACCGTCCTCGGTGGTCAAATACAACGTCCTGTACGGACCTTCTCCCTTGAAGAACATGATGTACCTGCCGTTGGGGGACCAACAGGGGTCTTCTCCCTGCACCACCACCTTGCTCTTACCCGTCTTCATGTCCAGCACGTGGATGAGGATCTTGCCCCCTTCAACCGAGACGTAGGCCAGTCTGTCTCCCTTTGGTGACCACGCAGGTGACACCTCGTAGGGGCCGAAGGTTAGACGGGTCTGGTCACTTCCGTCGGGGTTCATGAT
>CAZMTB010000069.1:0-4042 GCA_964569095.1 uncultured Aquificales bacterium | reverse complement strand
AACGTCAACAGAAGAGAGTACGCGGTGGTGAACCTGAAGAGGCTCGATTCCCTCTTTGAAGAGGGTGCCGAGGTCACTCCCGAGGTGCTCCTCGATAGGGGCGTCTTGAAGAAGCTGTTGGACGGGGTGAAGGTTCTGGGTGACGGCGAGCTGACCAAGCCCCTCAAGGTTAAGGCACATGCCTTTAGCGCCTCTGCCAAGGAGAAGATAGAGGCGGCGGGAGGCACTGCGGAGGTGATCGGGTAATGAGACCCGACATGGAGAACCTCTTCAAGATTCCCGAGCTGCGCTCCCGTATCGGGTTCACCCTGTTGATGCTGGCGGTCTTTCGCCTGGGTGCCCACGTGCCGGTGCCGGGCATCAACGGCCCTGCCCTGGCAGAGTTCTTCGCGCACACCCAGGGGACCATACTGGGGTTCTTCGATCTCTTCTCCGGTGGTGCCTTTCGCAAGCTCACCATATTTGCCCTGGGAATCATGCCCTACATCAGCGCCGCCATCATACTGGAGCTGCTCACCGTGGTGGTTCCTCACCTGGAGCAGCTGAAGAAGGAGGGAGAAGAGGGACACAAAAAGATCATCCAGTACACCCGCTACGGAACGGTGTTCATCAGCGCCATCCAGGCTTTGGGTATCACCCTTGGTATCCAGTCCATGCGTAGCCCCTCGGGGGTGCCCTTGGTGATAAACCCCGGAATGGGATTCGTCTTTGTCACGGTGATCACCATGGTTGCGGGTACCTGCTTCATCATGTGGATAGGAGAGCAGATAAACGAGAGGGGCATAGGAAACGGAATCTCCCTTATCATATTCGCGGGGATCGTTGCGGGTATGCCAACGGCCTTGTCCAACACCTTCAGGCTCATGAAGGCGGGTGAGATCTCGCTATTTGCCTTCATAATCATCCTTGTTGTGGCCTTCCTTGTTGTTGCCTTCATCACCTACGTGGAGCTGGCCCAGAGACGCATAACCGTTCAGTACGCGAAGAGGGTGGTGGGCAGGAGAATGTACGGTGGTCAAAGCACCTACCTGCCTTTGAAGATAAACACCTCTGGAGTGATTCCTCCCATCTTCGCCTCCTCGGTGATCATGTTTCCCGCCACCGCCGCAAGGTTCATACACAGCCCCATTGCCCAGAAGGTGTCTGACATACTGAGACCTGGAACCCTGGGCTACATCATTCCCTACGTGGTGATGATAGTCTTCTTTGCCTACTTCTACACCGCCATCATCTTCAATCCCAAGGACGTTGCAGACAACCTCAAGAAGTACGGCGGATACATTCCCGGCATAAGGCCAGGGCAGAAGACCGCCGACTACATAGACAGGGTGTTGAGCAGGCTCACCTTCTGGGGTGCCATCTACCTCAGCTTCGTCTGCGTCTTGCCCAGCATTCTCATCAGGTACTTCAACGTTCCCTTCTACTTCGGGGGCACCTCGCTTCTCATCGTGGTTGGTGTTGCGCTGGACACCATGCAGCAGATAGAGTCCCACATGGTCATGCGCCACTACGAGGGATTCATGAAGAAGGCTGCTGTTAGATAGATTTTCAAGGAGGATATGTTATGAACATCATCATGTTGGGTCCACCGGGAGCGGGTAAGGGAACCCAGGCCAAGATGCTGGTGGAGAAGCTGGGCATTCCTCAGATCTCCACGGGAGATATGCTGAGGGCGGCGGTTAAAGAGGGAACCCCCATGGGCCTCAAGGCCAAGGAGTACATGGACGGTGGCAAGCTGGTTCCCGACGAGGTGGTGATTGGCATAGTGAAGGACCGTCTCGGTGCCGACGACTGCGCCAAGGGGTTCATTTTAGACGGTTTTCCCCGCACCATTCCCCAGGCGGAGGCCCTGGACAAGGTGCTGGCCGAGATGGGCAAGAAGATAGAGTACGTGGTGAACGTGGCGGTGCCCGAGTCGGAGCTACTGGACAGGCTCACCGGAAGGCGCACCTGCAAGAAGTGCGGTGCCATGTACCACGTAAAGTTCAATCCTCCAAAGCAGGAGGGAGTTTGCGACAAGTGCGGAGGCGAGCTCTACCAGCGCGACGACGACAAGGAAGAGACCATTCTTAACCGTCTCAAGGTCTACAACGACCAGACCGCTCCTCTCATCGAGTACTACGAGAGACAAGGTGTGCTGGTGAACATAGACGGAAGCAAGGAGATCAAAGAGATATTCGCAGAGATCTGTGCTGCTCTGGGGGTGTAGTTGGTCATAGTGAAGACCAAGGACGAGATAGAGGGCATTCGCAGAAGCAGCAGGATTGTGGCGGAGGTTCTGGAGGTTTTAAGGGAGTTTGTGCGCCCTGGGCTTACCACGTGGGCGTTGAACAGGAAGGCAGAAGAGGTGATAAGGAAGCGACGAGGAAGACCGGCGTTCAAGGGGTACAAGCCCTCCTTCAACAGCGAGGCGTATCCCGCCGCCATCTGCGCCTCTGTGAACGAAGAGGTGGTTCACGGTTTGCCTTCCAAGCGCCGTGTGTTAAGAGAGGGCGATATCGTGAGCGTTGACGTGGGGGTGGTGCTGAACGGGTTCTTCGGAGACGGCGCCGCCACCTTTGCCGTGGGCGAGATAAGCGACAACGCCCGAAGGCTGATGGAGGTGACCGAGCAGGCCCTCTACCGGGGCATCGAGCAGGCCGTGCCGGGAAACCGGGTGGGAGACATCTCCTGCGCGGTTCAGAAGTGGGTGGAGTCCCACAACTACTCGGTGGTTAGAGAGTACGTTGGTCACGGGGTGGGGAAGCAGATACACGAGGATCCCCCCATCCCGAACTTTGGCAACTGCTCTGAGGGTCCTCGGTTGGTAGAGGGTATGACCATCGCCATCGAGCCCATGGTGGCAGAGGGTAGAGGCGAGGTGTCGGTGAGACCCGATGGATGGACCGCCTACACCAAGGACGGTTCACTGGCGGCTCACTTTGAGCACACCATCGCCATAACCGAGAATGGACCTGAGATACTCACGGTAGTTTAGGGGTTTAAGGGGGTTTATGGCTAAGAACCAACAGGGCGATACCATGGAGATGATGGGAGTGGTGGTAGAGAACCTCCCCAACGCCATGTTTCGCGTGGAGCTGGAGAACGGGATGGAGGTGCTGGCCCACGTGTCGGGCAAGATGAGGATGCACTTCATCCGCATTCTCCCTGGCGACAGGGTCAAGGTTGCCCTGAGCGCCTACGACTTAACCAAAGGAAGGATCGTCTATCGCTACTGATGGCGATTGCTGGATGGAGGTTTGACGATGAAGGTTAGACCATCGGTGAAGAAGAGGTGCGCCCACTGCAAGATCATAAGGCGCAAGGGAGTGGTAAGGGTGATATGCAAGAACCCTCGCCACAAGCAGCGCCAGGGATAATCGAAGAAGGAGGTGTCAGTTGGCAAGAATCGCCGGAGTTGACTTGCCAAAGAACAAGAGGGTAGAGGTAGCCCTTACCTACATCTACGGCATAGGCCACACCAGGGCCAAGAATATCCTCGAGAACACGGGTGTGGATCCCGACAAGAGGGTTAAAGATCTGACCCCAGACGAAATAAGCAAGATTCGCGAATTCATAGACCACGAATATCACGTTGAAGGTGAGCTGCGAAAAGAGGTTGCCATGAACATCAAGCGGCTCATCGAGATAGGTTGTTACAGGGGGCTGAGGCACATAGCCGGTCTTCCCGTAAGGGGTCAGCGTACCAGGACAAACGCCAGGTCCCGTAAGGGTCCCAAGAGGACCGTTGCAGGAAGAGGAAAGAAGAGGGGAGCAAAGAAGTAGGGTGTTTGCCACCTTTTGCTTCTACAGGGTTTAAGGAGGAGTCTTTATGGCGAAGCGCAGAAGGGGTAAGAGAAAAGAGAAGAAGGTGGTCCCTACTGGGGTGGCCCACATACAGTCCACCTTTAACAACACCATCGTTACCATAACGGATCCCCAGGGGAACACCCTAACCTGGGGGTCGGCGGGTACCGTTGGATTCAAGGGGACCAGAAAGAGCACCCCGTACGCAGCCCAGCTTGCAGGAGAGGCAGTGGCCAAGAAGGCCATAGACACCTGC
>CAZMTB010000068.1:0-7510 GCA_964569095.1 uncultured Aquificales bacterium | reverse complement strand
AGGTTACGCTTTACAAAGGTGTGTGTAGCGGGGACTACAGCGACAAGTTGGAGTGTGACATTGTTAAGAGATAAGAAGGCGTTTACGCTGTTGGAGCTGATGATAACCGTGGCCATTCTCGCCATCTTGGCGAGCATCTCTCTTTACGCCTACAACCACTTCATAAAGTCTGGACGCCACGTTGGTCCCGTGCGGGCCCTCTTGGCTGCCTCTGCAGCCCAGGAGCAGTACTACTCTGAACACGGCACATACGCCTCGAGTATTGAAGACCTCTCGGGGTTCGACGACGGAACCGCAAACAACGACTTTCGCCTCTTTGCTTCAAGCGGAAGCAGCGAAAAGACCTACAAGCTGTGGGTGGCCAACGCCACTTCTACCTCGTACCGCATAGACGCCCAGAACCTGGCGGCCACCGACAGTTGGCACATCGAGTGCACCTCCACCTCTCCCCTCGGTAGTTGCAAGCCGGTCCACGACACCGGAGAGGAGGGGGTGGTAGAGAAGGCCCTTAGGTAGCGGCAGTTTACTTTAGCTCTCTCTCAAGCCCCTTCGATCGCTGTGGGTTCCATTGTGCGGGGGCCTTTCCGGCAAGCAAGGCGCTTATTCTCTCGATGTTCTCCCTGGCATCCTGGTAGTCGGGATCTATCTTGAGGGCCAGTTTGTAGCTCAAGATGGCCTCTTTGTAGCGTTTCAGCCCCCAGTAGCAGTTGCCAATGAAGTTGTAGAGCTCCTTTTTTAGCGACCTCTTTGAGCAGAGCACCACTGCCTTGGTGAAGGAGTCCAGGGCATCTTCCACGTCGAAGAGCTCGTACTCTGCGAGTCCGAGTATGGCGTAGGTTCTCATGTCGGCGTCTCCCACCATCTCGAGGTATCTTTTCAAGTACCGTTTGGCCTCTTCGTACCTCTTTTCGGTGTAGAGGAGGATTCCCAGCTCCTTCACCGCGGGGGCCGCCTTGGGGTTGAGTTTTAGCACGGTCTTCAGCTCTGCCAGGGCCTCGCCGGTTCTGTTCTGGCTCTCCAGTATTCTGCCCAGGCTGAAGTGCAGGGAGGCCTTGCGGGGTTCCATTGAGATGGCCTTCTTCAGGGTGGCGATTGCCTCTTTGGTCTCTCTTCTCCTCAGGTAGACCTCTGAGAGCCCCACCAGGGGATAGATGGAGTGGGGCACCATGGGTTGCAGTCTCTTCAGCTCTTCTTCCACCGCCTCAGTGTTGTTCTCTTTCAGCAGAGACTTTACCGAGGCAAAGGGCT
The DNA here is from genome assembly GCA_964569095.1 of uncultured Aquificales bacterium. Taxonomy (GTDB): domain Bacteria; phylum Thermosulfidibacterota; class Thermosulfidibacteria; order Thermosulfidibacterales; family JALWSI01; genus JALWSI01. The sequence goes on along the minus strand of CAZMTB010000068.1, from coordinate 6,262 downwards.
TGAGGTGCTTAAGGCAGGGGATCTTTGCCACCTCGGCGGTGCGATTTGCAAGGTAGAGGGCCTGGGAGTCGCTCACCGCTGCCAGGCACCAGGTGGAGTTGTCCCAGAGCCAGCGGGACGGCTTTGAGTCTCTCTTCACCAGGGCTATCCCTATTCTGTTGCGTGAGAGCTCGCTCTGCATCACCTCTTTTGCCCTGTCGATCTGGCGGTAGAGCCAGAACTGGAAGGGTGAATAGACCGTTGGCGTACGACCGTCTATGTAGACCCGGCAGTTCGGGTAGAGCCTCCAGATGAGAAATCCCCCCATGGCGTACTGGTTTAGCATGTTGCCCTTGATCCCGCGGCTCTTCACGAAACTGGTGAGGTCCCAGGGATAGAAGGACGCCACTGGTCTTCCGTAGTCTTCCACCAGCCTTGGCAGCTCGAAGGCCTTCCAGGTGAGGGGGGCTAAGTAGAAGACGAGCACCGCCCCCACCGTTGCTTGAACCTTGCGGTCTGCCCTCGAAAGGATGGTGGCCGTCCAGGGGACGAGGAGCAGTGCCGAGATGGCCACGAACCTCGAGTGCTTCAGGGATAGGAATAGGGAGAATGCCAGTAGCACTGCCCCCGTAATTGCGGCCTTCCTCTCTCTCTTTAGACTTAGACCCATCATCACCGCAAATGCCGTGGTGAAGAAGAGGATGCCCCAGCTGGAGTCTCGGGTGCCCGGAACCAGGTTGAAGAGCTGCTTCCACCGCATTGGATGCCACTCTGCGATGTTTCTGGTGGCCTCTGCTCCCTTGCCCAGGTGGGAGGTGATGGCGAATGCCGCCATCTCTGCCCCGTAGGGGGTGAGCAGGGATGTAATGCCCAGTAGCCCCCAGAGGAGCAGGTGGCGGTGTAGCCACCTCTGGCGAACCAGCTCTCTCATGTGAAGGCCCAGGTAGTCGGGAGACTCCCCGAGGAAGAGGGCCCCCACCACGGCGAAGGCCACCAGGAAGCTGCCGTGGGAGTTCAGCCAGACGAGGTAGGTGAGTATTGAGACGAAGAGTGCCCAGGTCTTCCCCTTCTCCAGCCACAGCTGGACCGCCTCTGCGAATACCACCAGGCAGAGAAAGCCCAGCAGGTGGGGACGGGCCATGAACCTGAGCTGCACCACCACCACCGCCAGCAGCCCAAAGAGGACGGCGGAGTACCCGTTGGCGGTTCTTCTGCGCAGGAATAGGTAGAACGCCCCCATGGTGAGAATGACGAGAGCCACTTTGAGGAACCAGAACCCTTTCAGCCCGCCCGCCTTGTAGGAGAGGTAGGCCAGCACCTGGAAAAGCCAGCACAGGTCTATCCACTTGCAGCCCGAGCAGGTGTGGGAGAAGGGATCTACCCGGGGAACCTGGTGGTGGGCGAATATCCACTTTCCGGTTGCCAGGTGCCACCATGGATCGAAGGTTCGTATGGGTTTCAGGGCGAAGATGATGGTGAGTGCAACGAGCAGGGCCAGCCCCAGCGCCTCCGCGGCCTTCTCCAGCCATGGGGGATTTGAGGCGGCGTGCTCCCACCCCTTGCGCGCCTGCTCTGCGAGCCTGCCTAATGATTCTCTCAACGCCTTCCCGGGGCTTCTCCTCTCCATCCCCGGAATGCTACGCTATTGGCCCTTTCGAATCAACGCGTCCTGGGCGGGTATCTCCTCTGAACCTGGGAGGATCACAGCTTGTCGATGGTCTCTATCGAGTACCTGTATCCCTGCTCGGTGAGGAAGAGCTGGCGTCTCATGGCGAACTCCTGCTCTTTGGTGTCCTTGCTCACCAGGGAGTAGAAGTAGGCGGGATGCCCGTCCTTCTTGGGCCTCAGGACCCTTCCGAGCCTCTGGGCCTCTTCCTGTCGGGAACCGAATCTTCCCGACACCTGGATGGCCAGTGTGGCGTCTGGAAGGTCTAAGGCGAAGTTTGCCACCTCGGAGACCACCAGTAGCTTCAGGTCTCCCTGCCTGAACTTCTGGAAGTATACCTCCCTCTCCTCCTGGGGTGTCTTTCCGGTGATCAGGGGTGCCTTGAACTGGGAGGCTATCTTCTCCAGCTGCGAGATGTACCTGCCGATGATGAGGGTTGGGAGTCCCCCGTGCCTCTCCAGTAGCCTGGGAATGATGAGCCCCTTGGCAGGGTTCTCTGCCGCTATGCGCAGGGCCTGCCTTTGGGTTGCGTTGATGTACCTTCGGCGTTCGGCGGGGGGCAGGGGAACCCTGATCTCGCAGCAGTGAACCGGGGCTATCCAACCGGCGTGCTCCAGGTCTTTCCACGGGGCGTCGTAGCGCTTGGGACCGATGAGGGAGAAGACGTCTTCTTCCCTGCCGTCCTCCCTGACCAGTGTGGCGGTTAGCCCGAGGCGCCTCTTGGCCTGCAGGTCTGCGGTGGTTCTAAAGACGGGGGCGGGTAGCAGGTGAACCTCGTCGTAGATGATCAACCCCCAGTCTTTCAGCTTGAATATCTCCAGGTGAGAGAAGTTGCTCGTTCTGCTCTTGCGGTGGCTGAGGATCTGGTAGGTAGTGATAACTATGGGCTTTATCTCTTTCTTCTCTCCTGAGTACTCCCCGATGTCCTCCGGGGGAACCGTGGTCTTGTCGATTATCTCCCTTATCCACTGTTTCAGCGAGGTTGCACCGGTGGTGATGATCAGGGTGCAGCTCTGGGCCTTCTCCATCACTCCCAGCCCAACTATGGTCTTTCCGGCACCGCAGGGGAGAAGTACCACTCCGCTGCCGCCCTGCACGCTTCCCCCTGCCCAGAAGGCGTCAACGGCGTCTCTCTGGTAGGGCCTGAGGGCCACCTTGGGGTTGAGGGAGATGGGGTAGTACTCTCCCTCCACGTATCCCGCCAGGTCTTTTACCGGCCAGCCTGCCTGGATCAGGGCCTGCTTCACCAGCCCCCTGAAGGATGGATCCACCAGGGCCCTGGTCTTTCCCACAACCTCCTTGATGGTGTTCCGCACGGTTGAGTGCTGGAGCACCTCTTGGAGCAGGATGGGATCTTCTGCTTCCAGTATTAGGTCTTCTCCCTCCCTCGTCAGGACAAGCCTGCCGTATCGGGAGGAGATCTCTTTGATGTTGGTGAGAACCGACGGTGGCACCGGGTAGCGGGAGAACTTCTCGAGCACCTCGGTGATCTCGTCGGGGTGTACTCCCATTGCCGCTGCGTTCCAGAGAGAGAGTGGGGTGATGCGATAGTGGTGGATGTACTCGGGGCTCTTCACGAGATCGGCGAATATGGCCAGCTTGTCTCGGGCCTCGTAGAACTGGGGGTGTTCCACCTCCAGCAGCAGGGTCATGTCGCTCTGTACGATGAGGGGACCTCTGTTCATCGCCTTGCCAACTCCTCCTTGAACGCTAAAACCTCGGCATTACCACGATACTTCCCCAGTAGTATGCCATTGCAGGAGAAGGAGGTCAACTGCCCTGGGGGCGCAGGGTGGGAAAGAGAATGACGTCCCTGATGGATGGGGCGTTGGTGAGAAGCATCACCAGCCGGTCTACTCCTATCCCCTCACCGGCGGTGGGGGGCAGGCCGTACTCCAACGCCCTGATGTAATCTTCGTCCAGCCTCTGCGCCTCTTCGTCTCCCAGGTCTCGCTCTCTCAGTTGCTGCAGCATGCGCTCTCTCTGCTCTTTGGGGTCGTTCAACTCGGTGTAGGCATTGGCGATCTCTCTTCGGGCAACGAAGAGCTCGAAGCGCTCCACCACCCTGGGATCGTCTGGCTTGCTTTTTGCAAGAGGGGAGATGTCAACGGGATAGTCGTAAACGAAGGTGGGTTGCACAAGCTTGGGTTCCACCAGCTCGTCGAAAAGCTCTCCCAGGACCTTACCGTGGGAGTGTAGGTGCTCGGTTTCGATCTCGAGCTTAGAGGCGAACTCTCTGGCTGCCTCCTCGTTCTCCCACACCTCGGGGGGAGCCCCTCCTATCTCGGTTAGGGCCTCTTTGAAGGAGAGCCTCTTCCACGGAGGGGTGAAGTCTATCTCTTCGTCACCGTAAGCCACCTTGGTGCTTCCCAGGATCTCGTTGGAGAGGGTGGACACCATCTCCTCGGTCAGCTCCATTAGGGTGTTGTAGTTGGCGTAGGCCATGTAGAACTCCACCATTGTGAATTCGGGATTGTGCTCTGTGGAGATGCCCTCGTTGCGGTAGCACTTTCCCAGCTCGAACACCCTGTCGAATCCCCCCACAACCAGGCGTTTCAGGTAGAGCTCCGGAGCTATGCGCAGGTAGAGCTCGAGGTCTAAGGCGTTGTGGTGGGTAACGAAGGGTTTGGCAGCTGCTCCGCCAGGGATCACCTGCATGGTGGGGGTCTCCACCTCGATGAATCCCTTTGATGATAGAAAGTTGCGTATGCCCTGCACCACCTTGGCCCTTACGAGGAACCTCTCCCTGCTCTCCTGGTTGGCGATGAGGTCGAGGTAGCGCTGGCGGTATCTGAGCTCCTTGTCTTTCAGACCGTGCCACTTCTCTGGAAGGGGTCTCACGATCTTCGAGAGCAGCTTGGCCCTCTCGACCTGCAGGGTGAGCTCGCCGGTTCTGGTCCTGAATATGGGGCCGGTTACGCCGACGAAGTCGCCCACGTCCAGTTTTTTCAGAACTCGACGGTAGAACTCCTTTCCTACCTTATCCTCCCTGAAGTAGAGTTGGATCTCTCCGCTCATGTCGCGAATGTGGGCAAAACTGGCCCTGCCGTGAAACCTGAGAGATACGATCCTTCCCGCCAGGGAGAACTCTCCTGCATGGGCCAGTGTCTCGGGGTCTTCCACGCTCTGGTACCTCTCCCTTACCTCTCCTATGAGGTGTGACACCTCTGCCCTGGGGGGATAGGGGTCTATCCCCGATTCCCTGAACCTCTCTACCTTCTGGTAGAGCTCTTTCACTATCCGGTTTGTCTCTTCGCTGGTCATCCTCGTCTCTCCCGTTATCTTTGAACGAACAAGGTAAGTGATTGGCCCCCTTACACCAGATGTACGAGCAGGGTCAAATGCACGAGTATGCGAACTTTTCCTTGACACGGTACCCCCAAGAGGAGCATATCCTACTTGCGGGCTGTGAGAATCCGGTCAGAAAGGGGAAAGAGGGAGCTTGGAGAGGGCATTGGACGCTGTAAGGGCCTTGGGGAGACTACCCCTGATGATCATCCGCCTTCTGGGTGACTTCGGGATATTCTTCGGGAAGGCCGTCTTCTGGACCTTCACCCCTCCCCTCAAGGTGGACAGGTTACTGAAACAGATAAACTTCATTGGCACCAAGTCTCTCTCCATCATTGCTCTAACCGGGGGGTTCACAGGGATGGTGCTTGCCCTGGAGACCTTCTATGCCATGCAGAAGTTCGGGGCAGAGGCGTTGCTGGGTCCCACCGTGGCCCTCTCCATGATACGGGAGCTGGGGCCGGTGATCTCTGCCTTGATGATAACCGCCAGGGCGGGCTCTGCCCTAACCGCCGAGATAGGCATAATGCGCATAACCGAGCAGATAGACGCTCTGGAGGTGATGGCTCTGAATCCCTTCAGGTATCTGATAGTTCCCAACATGCTTGCGGGGCTCATCACCTTTCCCCTGCTCTGCTCGGTCTTCGACGTGGTTGGTATCTACGGCGGTTACCTGGTTGGAGTGAAGCTGCTGGGGGTTAGCGCGGGCACCTACTTTGGAGAGATGACCAACTACATAGAGATGGCGGAGATAGTTCACGGCCTTTACAAGTCCCTCACCTTTGGGGTGGTGGTTACCTGGATATGCTGCTACTGCGGTTTCACCACCGGCTACGGGGCCGAGGGAGTTAGCAGGTCAACCACCAGGGCGGTGGTTGCCTCGTCGGTGATGGTGTTGGTATGCGACTACATTTTGACCTCGTTGCTGTTTTGATATGATCGAAGCCCAGAACCTGCATAAGACCCTGGGCGGGCACAAGGTGCTCAACGGCGTCTCCTTCAAGGTGGAGAGGGGGGAGATGCTTGCCCTCATCGGGAGGAGCGGTGTGGGTAAGAGCGTCACCTTGAAACACATCGTGGGATTGATGAAGCCCGACGCGGGGAGGGTCTTCGTGGACGGTCAAGACATGCTGGAGGCAAAGGGGCGCAGCCTGGAGCAGCTGAGGAGCAAGTTTGGATATCTCTTCCAGGGGGGAGCCCTTTTCGATTCCCTAACGGTGTTCGAGAATGTGGCCTTTCCCCTGAAGGAGAAGAGAAAGCTCAATCCCAAGGAGATCAGGGAGAGGGTGCTCTTCGAGCTCGATCAGGTGGGATTGGCGGGTATGGAGG
>CAZMTB010000067.1:0-7919 GCA_964569095.1 uncultured Aquificales bacterium | reverse complement strand
AGAGAGCAACCAAAGAACTTGAGAGGGGGGCTTTTATAGGAGAGATGGCAAAAAAGAAGAGACGTAAAAAGAGGGCCCAGGAACCAGAAAGACCCGCCCCTGCGAAGCGAAAGAGAGAAAGGACCAAAGAGGCCAAGAGGCCTGTCCAGGATACCACCCCCCCCATTCCAACGGTGGGGGAAGTCATGGAGAGGGACAGTATCTTCCTAAAGAGATGGTCCCTCTGGGTGGTGGCCTTCTTGGTCACCTTCTCCATCGCCGTTGGGGTGAGGTGGCACGACGTCTCCGTGTGGAACACCAAGTACAAGAAGGAGTTCTTCGTCAACCAGAAGAGTCCCATATTCACCGGGTACGACGCCTTCTTGCACGCGAGAAAGGCGAGGGAGATAAAGGAGGGCAGGTTCACCTCCAAGGACACCCTGAGAACGGTTGCTGGAAAGTACGCCTACTGGTCAGATGGATGGAGCAGGGCCTTCGAGGAGAAGGAGAGCGGTAGAAGGCTCTTACCCGCCTTGCCCCTGGCAGGGGCAGTGGCCACAAGGCTGAGTTCGTTGCCAGACGAGTGGACCTTCAGCATCTTTCCCATCTTGGTGGGAAGCCTCATAGTCTTGGGATTCCTGCTGTGGGGGTCCCTGCTCGGCGGGATATACACGGGGCTCGGGGCCGCCCTCTTAGGCTCAATGGCAAACCAGTACTACTACAGGACAAAGCTGGGATGGTTCGACACCGACTCTCTAAACTTCACCTTCACCCTGCTGGTAACCTACCTGCTGGCCCGTATGCTGCTCACCCCGGACAAGAGGAGAGGCATGATCTGGGCCGCGGCAGCGGGACTGGCCTTCTTTCTCTTTGGATGGTGGTGGGGGGCAGGCAACGCCTTTCTGCTGCCCTTTCTCGGGGCGGGGGTGATAGTCGCCCTGCTCGCCGAGCCAGGCAGGTGGAGGGAGCGGTTGCTCCAGGTAGCCGTGGTGTACCTATGCTACACCGCCCTATGGTTCATCTTCACGGGCTCAGTAAAGGTGGCTCTCGATCCCCTCTACGCCTTCGCCAGCAGGTTCAAGGTATACTACATCAGCGTGAAACACGTGGCTGCAGAGGGAGGCGTGTTTCCGTCCATCTCCAGGTCCATATCGGAGCTAACCCCTGAGAACCTCAAGAACGTCTACGATAGAACCTGGGGCTCTCCCGTAATCTTCTGGATATGCGCCCTGGGAGCGCTCCTGATGGGCGTGAGGGAGTGGAGAAAGGGATTCCTCCTGGCCCCCGTGGCCATTCTGGGACTCTGGTGCTTCAGGTCCGGTGCCAGGTTCGTACCCTTTCTCAGCCTGGTGCTCTCCCTGGGTGGCGGCTACCTCGCCCACCTCTCCTACGAAGGGGCGATAAGGCTATTCAAGGGAAAACCCATAGCCGTCTCCCGCTTCGTTGCACCCCTCCTACTCTCGACGGCGTTGGTGTGGATTCCGTTGAAACGCGACTACAACTATCTACCGGTTCCCATCGCCATGTCTCCCGTGCCAACCGCCTTCAACAGGCTAAAGGAGGTGGCACCTCCAGACGCAGCGGTGTGGACCTGGTGGGACTACGGCTACCTGATCCAGTACTGGAGCGGCTTAGGCACCCTGGGGGACGGAGGGTCCCAGCTCGGGCCAACCTCCTACTTCCTGGCCCTGGGCATGTCCACCCCCGATCCCCTCTTCGCCGCAAGGGTGATGAGGTTCTACACCACCAGGGGACTGGACGAGGCCTTCAAGGTTCTGGTGCCGATCACTGGAAGCGAGGGGGAGGCCATGCTCACCATCAAGGACGCCATGAAGGTGGGACCGAAGGGTCTCGAGGGCGTGGTGAGAAGACACGGGCTCCCCCCGGGAGATTGGAAGGAGTTCTTCTTTCCGAGGCTCTCCGTTCCCGTTTACCTGGCGTACACCAAGGACATGATCCCCAAAGGGGGATGGTGGTACTACTTTGGAACCTGGGACCTGAAGAGGAAGGATGGAACCAGACCCACAGTCTTCCAGGTGGACTGTGCCCTCAGCCGACCCGGGATCTACCGGTGCAACCGAAACACCAAGCTGAGCGCCCTGGGAGGAGTGGTAGAGGTGAACGGCAAGAGGGTACCCCTTGCCGAGGTGACCACCGTCATTGCAAACAGGCCAGACGTGAAGAGATTCCCCCAACACTCCCGCTCCAGGCTGAAGGCAGTGATACAGCAGTACGGCAGAAACCAGTGGAGGCTTGTGGTTCTATCCCGGGGATTCTACTCCTCTGTATTCTCCAAAATGTTCCTGGCCAATACCTACGACAAAAGGGCATTCGAGCCGGTTATAATCTGGAACCCCTACATCCAGATATGGAAGGTGTTAAACCCCGACAGGTCGAGAATATGATAGCAGGGCATCAATCTCGTCCTCCGAGAGAAACCTCCACTCTCCCTCCTCGAGGTCACCGAGGGTGAGGGGACCTATGGCCACCCTTTGAAGGTCGAGCACCTTCAAGCCGAGATGGGACAGTGAACGCCGTATCTGGCGCTTTCTTCCCTCCTTGAGAACCATCTCGAGGAGGGCAACACCGCCAGAGCGAGAGATCACCCTGGTCTCCATGGGAGAATAGGCCTCTCCGTTCACCTCCATCCCCCGGGAGAGCCGAGAGAGAACCTTGGGAGAAACACCGCCAGCAACTTTAACCCTGTACCTCTTGGGCACATGGTGCCTGGGATGAACGACCCGGTGGTAGAAGTCACCCCGGTTCGTCAACAGAAGAAGCCCCCTGCTGGGCACGTCGAGACGACCAACGGGATACACCCTTTGGGGCAGATCCACCAATCTCAACACCGAGGGATGGGGAGGCTCGTCCTCAACCGACGACACGTAACCCGGAGGCTTGTTCAGGGCAATCACCACCGGATCTTCCGGTTCAACGGGAACCCCGTCCACCGTCACTCGCTGCCGCGAAGGATCCACCTTGGTGCCAAGCCGCGTTATTGTGATCCCGTCCACCTGGACGCGGCCTTGAAGGATAAGCTCTTCTGCCTTGCGACGAGAGGCCACCCCGCAACGGGCAAGGTAGCGCTGGAGGCGCTCCTCCATCAACCCGCCTTGGACACTCTCTCCTCGAGGTAGGCGACGATCGACTCGAATATGAGTCGACCGTCCTGGCTATCCATGAACCCCTCGGCACAACGCTCTGGGTGAGGCATCATGGCTGCCACGTTGCCCCTCTCGTTGCATATCCCCGCAATGTTTCCCGCAGAACCGTTGGGATTCCACCGGGAAGAGACCTCTCCATTGGGAGAAGAGTACCTCAACAAGACGCACCCCCTGCTCTCCAAGGCCTCAACACCACCACTGGGGGGCACGTAGTTACCCTCCATGTGGGCAATGGGAATCCTCAACACCTGCCCCCGCTCTGCAAGCAGGGTGAAAGGCGTGTCGTCTCTCTCCACCACCACATCCACGTACTGACAAATGAACTGTAGATTGCGATTGCGCAGCATTGCCCCCGGAAGAAGACCCGATTCGAGCAGAATCTGGAAGCCGTTGCATATCCCCAGCACGAGCCCACCCCTCTCGGCAAACTCCCTCACCCTGGTCATAACGGGAGAGAAACGCGCAATGGCCCCTGCCCTGAGGTAGTCCCCATAGGAGAATCCACCCGGCAAGATTACGCAGTCCACTCCCCTCAGGTCATCGTCGTTGTGCCAGATGTACTCCGTCTCCTGCCCCAAAACCTCCTTCAAGACGTAGTAGCAATCGTGATCGCAGTTCGAGCCAGGAAAGGTGACCACCCCGAATCTCATTGCTCCAGACACTCCACCTGGTAGTCCTCTATTACGGGATTCACCAAAAGGCGTTTGCAGATCTCGTGCACCGTTTCCAGGTCACCCTCTGACAAGGTCAGGTCTATCACCTTGCCAACCCTAACCCCCTCAACCCCTGCAAACCCCAAGTTCTCCAAGGCACCCTTGATGGCCTTACCCTGGGGATCAAGGATACCCTCCCTCAGTGTCACGGTCACCCTGTAACGCATCACTCTATCCCCTTAAGTTCCTGCTTGAGGGAGACCTTCCCCTTCAGCCAGCGCTTAACCTTCTCCATCAACTCCTTGCGGTACTCCTCGTCCAGTATGGTCTCTTCCAGATACCTCTTGTACCTCTCAAAGGCCTCGTCCCCCTTAGACTTCATCTCTTCGTCTTCCGTGAGGCGATATATGGCATAGTAGGTCTCTGCAACGTGGCGTATCCAGCCCCTGCCCCGCTCTTCCTCTTCCATCCTCTGGGCGTAGGCGAGAAACTCCTTGTACGCCTCCACTGCCTTCTCCGGTTCTCCCAAATCCTCGTAAACCCCGGCCACATCGCACCAGAAGACCCCGCCATCCTCCTTCTTGGCCTCTTCGAGGTAGTAGTTGAGCAGCTCTCTGCGGGCGTTCAGAAGCCTATCCTCGTCTCCAATCTTCTCCCAAAGCTCCGCCGCATCTTCCCAGTACCACCCCTCGGTCTTGGCGAGGCGTTCCACCACCTCTACGGCCCTCTTCAGGTCGTTGAGATTCTTCTCGAAGATGTCCCTGGCCTTTCTGAGGTAGTAGTCGTCGGTCTCCTTCTCGGCCAGCTTCAAGGAGAGCTCGGCAACCTTCTCCCAGTTCCCCGCCTCCTCGTAGCAGAACAGGGCGGAAGAGTCCCAGCCCAGCTCCTCGTAGAGCCTTGCAGCCTCCTCGTACCTCTTGGCCTTTCTGAGTTTAAGGGCCGCCTTCTCCTTCTTCCCCTCCCGCAGCAGGGTATCCACAGACTTGAACCTGTCGATCACCCCAAGCTCCGGCTCCGTGATGTAGAGAATGGCCACCACCACCAGACAGACGAAGAATATGGTCAAAAGCACAAACCACGCAGGATGGTGAAGCAACGCCGCCTCGTAAGCACCGTTAAGGCCCAGAAGGCCAAGCAGCACGGAGATACCGCCCAGCTTCCAGTTCCGGGCCCACAGGGCTATTCCGCCCACGGCGCACAGTCCCAATCCTCCCACCAGGTAGAGAATAAAAAGCAGGAACCTGATCAAGAACTCAAACATCCTTCACCTCCTCCTTCCTGTCTCCCTCCTCACAAGAGACGTTCTTCAACCATCCCCTATTCTCTCTGTACCAATCTACCGATCTTCGTATTCCCTCCGCAAGGTCCACCTGCGGACTCCACCCAAGAAGCTCCCTGGCCTTACCTATCTCGGCCCAGGTGGCCTTCATGTCTGCCTTGTGAAACGGCTTGTAGACAATTTCGGCCTTCTTTCCCAGAAACTCCTCCACCAGGGATAGGGCCTCCATCAGCCCGTGGGGCCTGTTGTTTCCGAGATTTATCACCTGGTAGCCCACCTCCCTCAAGGCAGCCACGGTACCCCTGGCAATATCGTCAACGTAGGTGAAGTCACGACTCTGGGAACCGTCCCCGTAGATCACCAGGGGAACGCCCTCGTCCACGTACTTGATGAACCTGAATATGCTCATGTCTGGCCTGCCGGCGGGACCGTACACGGTGAAGTACCTGGTAACGGTAACGTCTATTCCGTAGAGGTAGTGGTACGAATAGCACATGGCCTCTGCCGCCTTCTTCGAAGCCGCGTACGGAGAAAGGGGCTCGTTCACCGGTAGATCCTCTCGAAACGGCATGGGACTGCCCGCGTAGAGGCTGGAGGTGGAGGCGAGGAGAAACTTCTTAACCCCAAACCTGCGGCAGCACTCCAGGAGCACCAGGGTGCCCTCTGCGTTGGTGCGGAGATAGACGTAGGGATCCACCAAGCTGTAGCGCACCCCCGCCCTCGCCGCCAGATTGACCACGGCGTCTATCCCATGGGCAGAGAATACACCCTCCACAAAGTCACGGCGGGCTATGTCTCCCCTGTAAAAGGTGAAGTTGGGATTGGACAGCAGCTGCGAAAGCCTCCACTCCTTCAGCTTCACGTCGTAGTAAGAGTTCATCTCGTCTATCCCCACCACGAGGTCTCCCCGGTCAAGCAGCAACTCGCTTGTCTTCCACCCTATGAATCCGGCACAGCCGGTGAGGAGAATCCTTTTAGCCATAGAACCCTCTAACCGCCTCAATCACCATCTCTTGCTCAGAGTCAGCGAGGTATGGATGCATTGGAAGGCTCATCACCTCCTGGGCAGCCTTCTCTGCGTGGGGAAAGTCCCCCTTCTGGTAACCCAGGTACCCAAAGCAGGGTTGCAGGTGGAGGGGAATGGGATAATGGACCGCAATGGGGATGCCCTGGGACTCAAGGTGCTCCTTCAACTGGTCCCTGGCCTCTGCCCTCACGGTGTACTGGGCGTAGACAGAGAGGTTATGGGGCAGAACGGTGGGCGTCTTCACAAGGCCCGACAATCCATCGTCGTAAATGCGGGCCTTCTGCTGGCGCAGCTCGATCTCCTCCCTGAAGTGCCCAAGCTTCACGAGAACCACGGCGGCCTGCACCGTGTCCATGCGACCGTTTAGACCTATTGCATGGTGAAGATAACGCTTTCTCTGACCGTGGTTTCTCAGCATTCTCACCCGATCTGCTATCCCATGATCACTGGTAAAGACCGCCCCCCCGTCCCCAAAGCAGCCCAGGGGCTTTGCAGGGAAGAAAGAGGTTATGGCCACCTCCGTTATCCCGCAAGAGGGACGACCCTTGTACCTCGCGCCAAAGGATTGCGCCCCATCCTCTAAGAGGAAGAGTCCACGCCTCGAGGCGATCTCCAGCAACTCGTCGAACTCTGGACACTGTCCGAAGAGGCTAACCGCGATTATTCCCTTTGTACGATGGGTGATCGCCCCCTCCACTAGGGAGGGATCCATGTTGAAAGTGAGGGGATCTACGTCTACAAAAACGGGCTTGGCACCGAGAAACGCCACCGTCTCAGCCGTGGCAATGAAGGTGAAGGGCGTGGTTATCACCTCGTCCCCCGGGCCAACACCCAGCGCCATGAGCGCCAGCAGAAGGGCATCGGTACCCGAAGAGCAGGATATCACGTGCTCCACCCCAACGAACTCCCCCAGGGCCCTCTCCATCTCAAACACCTGGGGACCCATGATGTAGCGGGCAGAGGAGACCACCTCGGCCACTGCCCCGTCTATCTCGGCCTTGTAAAGCTCGTATTGGCGCTTCAGGTCTATGAAGTTCATCTTCATTCCAAGCTCTCCCCTTCCTTGGAAGACCCCGAGGTCATCTGCTCAAGATCCCGTTCCAAGGCCTCTATCTCGGCTCTAAGTCGCTCGTACTCCTCGGTCTTGCGAAGCAGGAACTGGTAGGTTAGACGAACCTTCTCCTCCATGCCCTTGGGAGTGAGATAGTAGAGGTACTTTGCCTTGTTGTCAGAGCTCTTGAAGTTCCTGATCTTCACCAATCCCTTTTCCACCAAGGCCCGAACAAGGTAGTTGGTCTTGCCCACGCTAACCCCCAAGGCCTGGGCAAGTTCCCTCTGGGTGATGGAGGGGTTCTCTTCTATCAGCTTAATCAGCTTCAGCCGCTCTTCGCTCAATGGCAATACCTCTGTTCACAGTTTGAACGGTTTCTATCCCCAACCCCGAAAGGGTGTCAAACGGAGGGAAGGGCAGAGGCCAAGCCTAACCCAACGCCCTTTTCCCCGCGTAAACCGCAGAGGTACCCAACTCCTCCTCTATGCGAATGAGCTGGTTGTACTTGCACACCCTGTCAACCCTGCAGGGGGCACCGGTCTTGATCAAGCCGGCGTTCACGGCAACAGCCAAGTCGGCAATGGTGGTGTCCTCGGTCTCCCCCGACCGGTGCGAGATCACCACCTTATAGCCCGCACGCACCGCCGTCTCTATGGCCTGGAGGGTCTCCGTGAGCGTGCCTATCTGGTTCAACTTTATGAGGGCGGCATTTGCCACGCCGGTCTCTATCCCCTTCTCTATCAACCGGGGATTCGTGACGAACACG
>CAZMTB010000066.1:0-9184 GCA_964569095.1 uncultured Aquificales bacterium | reverse complement strand
TTTCGCATAATTTTTCCTTCTACCCATTTTATGAGAGAGGATTAGGGAAGGGAGCAAGGGAAGAGCCATGGCAGAAGAGAGAGACAAGATACTGGTGGCAGATGACGAAGAGGTGTTGGTGGAGCTGGTGTCGAACATCCTCCTCAAGGAGGGATACGAGGTGGTTAGAGCCTACGACGGAGAGGAGGCCTGGGAGAAGATACAACAAGAGAGACCGCACCTCGTGGTGCTCGACCTCTGCATGCCCAAATTAGACGGTTTCGGTGTATTGGAGAAGGTGCGTAACTCCCAAGAGTTTTCTACCCTTCCCGTGCTGGTGCTCACTGCCTCTGCTCAGGACGAGGAGAAGGCGTTGAACGCCGGCGCCAACGACTTTCTCACCAAGCCGTTCAAAAAGAACTCTTTTCTTGCTCGGTTCTCGGCTTTGATGCGGCTCTACCACCTCATGGAAGACATGGAGCGTGCAGAGAGTATACTGGTCACCATGTCGAGGATAGCAGAGGCGAAAGACACCTATACGGAGAGCCACCTGGAAAGGGTGTCTGCCCTAGCCATCAAGGTGGGAGAGATAATGGGGTTCAGCATAGAACAGCTAAACAACCTGCGGAGGGGAGCCATGCTTCACGACATAGGCAAGCTGGCCATTCCCGACGCCATTCTCTTGAAGCCTGGAAAGCTTACAGACGAAGAGTACGAGGTGATCAAGAGCCACCCGGTTAGGGGATACGAGATATGCGAGCCCTTGAAGTCACTTAAGCCCTGCTTGGACGTTATTCTCTATCACCACGAGCGCTGGGATGGTAGGGGTTATCCCAAGGGGCTGAAAGGTGAGGAGATACCGGTAAGCGCAAGAATAGTTGCGGTGGTTGACTCTTTTGACGCCATGAGAACCCAAAGACCCTACAGAAAGGCGCTTCCCTTCGAGGTGGCCAAATCTGAGGTGGAGAAGAACCTGGGGACCCAGTTCGCTCCCGATGCCGCAGAGGCGTTCTTGGAGCTTCTGAATAACCGGGAGGATAAACCCCTCTACAGGGAGGTTGGGGATTGATACCGGGAGAGTAGCCTCTCTACCGCTTTGAATACCTCGTCGGGGGGTATGCTCTCCACGCATGGTTCAGAGCACTCCCTCTTGTGTTCCCCACGGTGTGGACATGGTTTTACCACAACCTCTGCCTTCTCCGAGTAGGGACCGTTTCTTTCGGGCAGGGTGGGCCCGTAAAGTCCCACCACCGGCACTCCCAGAGCCGCGGCAATGTGAAGTGGTCCCGTGTCTCCTCCCACCACCACTGTTGCTCGGCTGAGGAGGGAGATCATCTCTCTCAGTCCCGTGGGGGGAGCCACGAACACCCCCTCTCCTTCTGGAATCAGGTGCTCTTCTCCCGGACCCCACACCACCAGGGACGGCATGGATAGCTTTTTAGAAATCATATTGGCTAATACAGCGAACTTATCTGGGGTCCAGGTCTTGGTTCTCCAGCCCGTTCCCGGGAGGATGACCGCGAATGGGGGGGATATTCCCAGGGTTGATAGGCAGCTCTCGCTCCACCTGATCTCCTCCTCGGTGGGGTGCAGTCCAAAAACAGGCTTGTTCGGAGTGGTATCAGGTGCCTTTCCCAGTACACGTGCCGCTTCCTCTACAACCTCTATCAGTTGCTCCACCACGTGTCTCTTTGTGGGGGAGACCTTCTGGTTGTAGAGTAGGGAGGCGACGGGTTCCCTGGCGTGGTGCGGGGCCAGTCCAGTCCTGAGGGGAGCGGTGGAGCCTGCGGTGAGTACGGCGCTCTTCAAGAGCCCTTGCAGGTCTATTGCGGCCTGGTACCCTCTCAGGGACCTCAGGGTCTTCAAATAGGGAAGCATTCCCCTGCTTAGGGGGATCACCTTGTGGACGCAGGTTACTCCCTGCAGCAAGGGTGCCCAGCGAGAGGCTACGACCCAGTGAATGCGGTGGTGGGGGAGCAGCTCTTTCAGCCTGTGTGCTGCTGGCAAGGCGTGGACGATGTCTCCCATTGCCGACAGTTTGACCACGAGGATTGCGGAGTCCTGACGCCCCATTGCTCTACGCGGTTCCTTGCAGGGTGGCGTTGTTCCTTCTGTTGACTGGTAGGCTCATCTTACCCTCTTCTTCCTCTTGCTGAGGAATCGCTCTAGCCACTCTTCTTTGAATTTGCCGAATCTTCCTTCTTCAATGGCCCTGCGGGTATCCCTCATCAGGTCCTGATAGAAGTGAAGGTTGTGTATGGTTGCCAAGGTCTCTGCCAGTGGCTCTTTGGCAAAGAATAGGTGCCTCAGGTACATCCTGGAGAAGTTTCGGCAGGTGTAACAGCTGCAGTGGGTGTCAGGAGGGTACTGGTCTTTTCGGTACTTCTTGTCCATCACCCTGAGCTTTCCCGTTCTGGTGAAGAGGGTGCCTCCCCTGGCGTACCTGGTGGGTATTACGCAGTCGAACATGTCCATGCCACGCTCCACCGATTCCAGTATGTCCTGTGGCAGTCCCACTCCCATGAGGTAACGGGGCTTGCGCTGAGGCAATAGGGGGGCGGTTACGTCGAGCACCCGCTTCAGCATCTCCAGACCCTCTCCAACGCTTACCCCCCCAATGGCGTAACCGGGGAAGTCCATGTCTACCAGGGCCTCGGCGCTCAGCCTGCGGAATCTTGGGAACACCCCTCCCTGGACGATGGCAAAGGGCGACTGGTGGGAGTCCAAAGGCACCTTGAGACACCTCTCGGCCCATGCGGTGGTTCTCTTCACTGCCTCCCTTATCTCCTCCTTGCTGGCGGGGTAGCCAACGCACTGGTCGAGGCACATGAGGATGTCGGCTCCGAGGTCCCGTTGGATCTCCATTGCCAGCTCCGGCGTCAGTATCGTCTCCTCCCCCCCAGGGGAGAAACGAACACCCTTCTCGTCCACCTCGGCGTCGGGGAGGGAGAAGACCTGGAATCCCCCGCTGTCGGTGAGAATACTCAGTGGCCATCCCATGAAGTTGTGGAGGCCGCCGGCCCGTTTAACCAGTTCTCTCCTGCCACCCCAGGAGAGGTGGTAGGTGTTGGCAAGAACCACCTCTGCCCCGGTTTCTAGCACCTGCAGAGGTGTGGCCGCCTTCACCGCTCCCTGGGTACCAACGGGCATGAAGGCGGGGGTCTGAACCTCGCCGTGGGGGGTGACCACTACTCCCCTGCGGGCTCCCGAGGGGTCAGTGGCAATGAGATTGAACCGCAGTGGGAACCTGCTCATCCCTTCTCCACCCTCCACCTCAGCTGACCGCACCCGGCCAGTATCTCTCTTCCCCTGCTGGCCCTTACGAAGGCGGAGAGTCCCTTCTGGCGAAGTGTGCCTTGGAATCCCTCTATGCGCTCGGGGGTGGATGGCCTGTAGGGAGATCCGGGGAAGGGGTTGTATGGTATCAGGTTAACCTTGCATCGTAATGGGTTGAGCAGCCTCACCAGGTCCCGGGCCTGGGCATCGGTGTCGTTTATGCCCCTGAGCATCACGTACTCCACTGTGAACCTCTTGCGGGGGGGGAGGGGAAAGGATCTCAGCGCCTCAACTATCTCCTTCACGGGATAGTGCCTCTTTTGGGGCATTATTCTCCACCTCACCTCGTCGTTGGCGGCGTGGAGGGATAGTGCCAGGCTAAACACCTCGGGTTCCCTGGCCAGTTTCGCTATCTTGGGCACTATCCCCACGGTTGAGATGGTCACCTTTCGGTGGGATAGCCCTACCTGGCTGGTCAGCCGCCTGCACGACTCCACCACGGCATCGTAGTTGTCCAGTGGCTCTCCCATGCCCATGAAGACCACGTTGGAGAGGGGTGCTTCTCGCAAGGCCTGGGGCACATCGCATCCTGGTATCTCAATCCTTCCCTCCAACCACACCTTGGCGAAGAGGACCTGATCCAGAATCTCTGCCACAGACAGGTTGCGGGAGAATCCCTGGGTGCCGGTTAGGCAGAAGGAGCATCCCCTGGTGCACCCGATCTGGGTGGATACGCAGATGGTCAAGTGGTGGGGATTCCTGGCCTTCTCTCCCCTCTGCATGGGTATCAAAACGCTCTCCAGGTGTTGGTGGTCCTGGGTCTTCCAGAGTAGCTTCACCGTGTTATCAGGGCTGCTCTCGGTACTCACCAGGGAGAGCGACCACAGGTCGAACTCCTCCTGTAGCCTATCTCTCAGATTCAACGACAGGTTGCTCATTTGGCCGAAGGTGGCTGCGGGACGGCGGTAGAGCCACCCCCACAGCTGGTCTCCCCTATAGGCGGGTTCTCCCTGGCTTTCAAACCACCCCTGGCATTCTTCCAACGAGAGCCCTTTTATTGCTGGTTTTACCATGAGCCTACTGGAGCCCAATGTTGTAGATGTCGCGTTTTCTTACGGGGGTGGTGAACCTTTTGGGAATGGTTCCCTTCCTGAAGACCTCGTAGAATGCTCCCTTGGTATCTGGCCGCGCAAGCAATCCGTTCCTAGGGTCGATTCTTGCAAATGTGACTGATGGTGGAATGGCAAAGGGCGTTACTGGCTGGCCCTTGATGGCCTCTTTCATCACCCCTATCCAGATGGGTAGGGCTGCCCTGGCACCGGTCTCTTTCTTGCCAATGGTGGTGTGATTATCCCTGCCGACGTAGACTCCGGTGAAGACCCTGTTGGTGAATCCAAGGAACCAGGCATCGCGGTAGTCGTTGGTTGTGCCGGTCTTTCCTCCGCATGGAACGCCAAGCACCTTGGCCTTCCTTCCCGTTCCCTCCTTCACCACGCTCTGGAGCATGGAGGTCATGATATAGGCGAGGTCTTTGGGCAGAACCTGCTGGTACATGGGTTTGAACTCTTCCAGAACGGTGCCGTCGTGGGCCTCGACTTTGGTGATGTACCTGAGGCTGTATAGCTTGCCTCCAGTGGGAAATGCGGCGTAGGCCCTTGCCATCTCCCACAGGGTTACGTCGGAGCCTCCGAGGGCGAGGGAGAGGTTGGGTTGTAGCTCTCCCCGTATACCCAGAAGCCTGGCGTAGCGTATGGCGTTGTTCACACCGATGCGCTTGAGCAGCTTTATGGTGACCACGTTGCGCGAGTGGGCTAGGGCAACCCTGAGCCTTGTGGGTCCGTAGAAGCGCTTCTCGTAGTTCTCGGGTTTCCAGAACTCCTTCTTCTCGGGGAGGTAGAAGGTTATCGGTGAGTCCACAATGATGGAAGCGGGAGTGAAGCCACTGGCCATGGCCGCCGTGTAGATGATGGGTTTGAAGCCCGAGCCTGGCTGTCTCTTCGCCTGTATGGCCCTGTTGAACTTGCTCCTTCTGAAGCTGTATCCCCCCACCATGGCAAGCACGTCGCCGTGGGCAAGGTCCAGGGATAGTACCGCCCCCTCAACGGTCACCTCCTGCTCCAGGGCCAGCTTCAGCCTGCCAGAGTAGTCCACGTCCTTCACCTTAACCAGAATCACGTCTCCCACCGAGAGGTAGGCGTCGAATCCCTTCCACTTCTCCCAGATACCTGGGGCCCACCTCATATCCTTTTTGGTGATTACTCCCTTCACCTTGCCAAGTGAGACCACCACCCCTTTGGGGGTGATCTTCTCAACCACCCCTTTGTAGATGCCACCTATGGATATCTCTTTGGGGGCGGGGGGGGCAGGATGCTCCTTGTCCACGTGGTAGAGAGGACCCCTGTAACCGCCTCGCTTGTCAACCTCTTCTAGCCCCTTGCGAAGGGCCTTCTGGGCGGTGCGTTGCAGGTTCAGATCGAGGGTGGAGTATACCTTGAGCCCCCCTTCCAACACCTCCTTCTCCCCGTAACGCTCCACCAACTTCTGACGGATGAACTCGTCGAAGTAGGGGGCCTTATCCACCCGGTACTTCCTCTCCTTGCTCAAGGAGAAGGGCTCGTGCAGGGCCTCCTCGTACTCCTGGGGAGTGATGTAGTTCTCTATGAGCATTCTCTTCAAAACGTGCGCCCTTCTGGCGTAGGCGTTTTGCGGGTTCAGAAAGGGTGAGTAGTTTCCGGGAGACTTGGGAAGCCCGGCTAAAGTGGCGCATTCCGCAAGGGTCAGGTCTCTGACGTGCTTGCCGAAGTAGGTTAGGGCTGCTGCCTCTACGCCGTAGGCCCCGTGCCCAAAGTAGACCTGGTTTAGGTAGAGCTCCAGGATCTGCCGCTTTGTGAGCACCCTCTCCAGCTTGCAGGCGAGGAGTATCTCTTTGGCCTTTCTGATGAAACTCTTCTCTGGGCTCAGAAACATGCGCTTGGCCACCTGTTGGGTGATGGTGCTGCCACCTTGCACTATTCTCTTTGCTTTGAAGTCCACCCAGGCTGCCCTGAGGATGCCCTTTATGTCTATTCCTTTGTGGTGGTAGAACTGGTCGTCTTCCACGGCAATGAAGGCCTCTTGCAGCTTTACGGGAATCTCCTCTATTGGAACCCATATTCTTTTCTCTTTGAAGAACTCCGCTATCAGTTCCCCGTTCCGGTCGAAGACCTGGGTCAACAGGGGAGGGTGATACTCCTTTATGGTCTCCACGTTGGGTAGCCTGCTCTCGAGGGTGTAGAGAAACGCCCCCACTGCCACGATAGAGAAGAATCCCACCACCAGCACGAATAGTGTGATCGATTTGAAGAGAAAGAGAATTCCCTTTCCCGCTAGCACCAGCGGGTAGGTGATGCCTTTCTCCGGTATGGGTCTCTTGTTTCTTATATCTCCACCTCTACCTCATCAACGAGAACAGGATGGCGGTCAATCCCGCTGTGAAGGGGATGGTTATCAGCCAAGAGTACCAGATGTCCCTTATAACCTTCAAGTTGAGGGCACTTATTCCCCTGGCCATACCTACCCCGATCACGGCTCCCACCAAGGTGTGGGTTGTTGAGACCGGGAGACCCAGCCTGGAACACACCAGCACCGTGGTGGCACAGCCAAATTCCGCGGAGAATCCCCGGGAGGGGTTGATCTCGGTGATCTTCTTGCCCACGGTTTCGATAACCTTGTAGCCCCAGGTGGCTAGGCCAACCACGATGCCGGCGCCTCCTACCAGCAGCACCCACAGGGGCACCTCTGCCCTGCTTCCGATCATTCCCTGCTTCATTCCCATGATGATGCCTGCTAGTGGTCCAGTGGCGTTGGCCACGTCGTTGGCCCCGTGGGCGAAGGCCATGCAGCAGGCGGTCATAACCTGCAGGTACTTGAACACCTCCTCCATGTCTCTCAACCTCTGCCTCAATGGTGCCCCAGAGGTGCTGGTTCTCCTCCTGAGCAGGAAGAGGGTGCCCCCTATCCACCCCAACACTGCCATCACCAGGGCAATGGATAGGGCCTTGCCTAAGGATAGGTTGAGATGAAGGTTCTTCAGGCCCTTGTAGGTGAAAGAGAGGGTGATGAGGGCGAATACCACCGCGGTTAGGTAAGGGAAGTACCTGTGGATGGCGTGGATGGGCTTTGGACTCTCCAGGATCAGTCTTGCGATGAGCTTGAAGGTTAGAAAGGCGATCAGACCTCCCACAATGGGAGAGACGATCCAGCTTGCAACGATGGTCATCATCTTGCCCCACTCTATGGCCTTGAAGCCGTAGCAGACTATTCCAAATCCCACCACGCTGCCCACTATCGAGTGGGTGGTAGAGACTGGAAGACCCCAGAAGGTGGCCAATTGCAACCATATGCCCGCGGATATGAGGGCTGCCAGCATGCCGATGACGTACTGGTGGGGGACCGAGGCGAAGAGGGAAGGATCCACGATTCCCTTCTGGATGGTGCTGGTAACGTGGGAACCCACCAGTACCGCTCCGCTGAACTCGAAGATGGCCGCCACCAGGATCGCTTGCTTCAGGGTGATGGCCTTTGAGCCCACCGAGGTTCCCATGGCGTTGGCCACATCGTTGGCCCCGATGTTCCACGCCATGTAGAGACCGCCAACAACCGCCAGAGATATGATAACGAAGCTGCTCATGGTCAGTTCCGTCGCGTGGTGGCCAGATGCTATTTCGAGAGGAGCAGTCTCACCTGATTACAGACCTTCTCCGCGTAATTGGCGATGTCGCCGGTCTTCCGGATGATGTTTAGCCATACCCAGAGGTCTCCAGGAGAGAACTTATCCTCGTTGTTCAGAATGATCCTTGCTATCTCCTTCTGGGTCTCGTCTGAGTGGTGCTCCATGTCGCACACCTTGTCTATCATGGTGATCACCCGTTGTGCCTCGGGCCCCCCAAAGGAGGTGTCGGATAGCACCGGGAGTTCGTGGATCACGTCGTAGGCCATGTCCACCACCGACAGAACCTGGCGAACCAGCTCCCTTACGGGTTCCTTGAGCTCATCTATGACCTTTATCTCTCTCTTCAGGCTCATGAGCACTGCCACGTCCTCAGAGGCGTCGGCAACGGAGTCCTCGTTGGCCAGGATGTGCAGAATGTCCTCTCTGGCCACAGAGAGGAATATGCTTCTGGGCAGAGAGGACCTTATAGAGTCCTTTATCTTGTCTGCTTCAAACTCCAGGTGGGAGATTTTCTTCTTCAGCTTCATCATCTCTTCTTGATCCTCGGCTAGTAGAGCCTCGAATAGGGGTTCTATACCGTGTGCACACTCCTTCACCTTGGCCATCATCTCCTCCAAGGGTTCAAAGGGCGATCTCCTGAACAACTCAAAGATCTTCATGGCTGCAAGCTCCTCCCTGCTTTCGTTCTAAGTGGCATCTGTTACCTTTCTCAACCGAACATCTCCACCCAAGCCCTTACTCCAATAGCTTGCCCTTGGCAATAAAGGCGCAGAGAATCGCGTTGCACAGGTCTTATTGACCTCAAGGGGGGTTATGTCGTCGTTTTGGAGTGGTTGGCTTTCCTGGGATGTTTGGGCGATGGTTAATGTAAGGTTTACCTTTGATTTTTGTGGTTGTATTGGTTAAACTCTCTTCTCCATTTGAAGGGGTTGTCTTCTGCCGTTCTGATAGTGACATCAAGACCTTTAGCGACCTTGCCGGGAAAAGGTACGGGGGCCCTGATCCCCTCTGGCCAAAAAGGTGAGGGAGGTTCTGGACGCTTAGTTGGATGCGGGTTCTTTCTGCTACCTCTCTTCGTCTTTGCACGGAGGAGGTTCCCCCGTCTCTACGTACCTCCTAAAGAAGGTTAGCCACTTGGGGTCCTGTCCCACCGTGGGGAAGTTGTCCACGAACTCCACGAACTTCACCAGTCTCTCAAGGGTTAGCGGGCTGATGTAG
>CAZMTB010000065.1:0-10227 GCA_964569095.1 uncultured Aquificales bacterium | reverse complement strand
CCAAGAAATACCGTCTTCTGCTCTGCACCTGCCTGTCTTCCACCCTTAGGGGGAGCGATGGAGATGGAGAGGTTGCCGTGGGATATGGCCACGGGCAGTATTCTCACCTCTCCTCCCATCACCACCGTACCCGTTCTCTCGTCCAGCACCACCTTGGCCCGTATGTCCGGTGCAACCTCCAGCTCCTGCAGCTGGGCCACGAAGGGCACGGGGTTGTTCCGGTACCTGGGGGGAAGAATCACTTCAACGGTGGCCGGATCAGAGGCCTTGGCCGAGTTTGGCCACACCATGTTCACTGCAGTGGCTATGCGCGAAGCGGTGGCGAAGTCGGGAGTGTTGAGGAAGAGGCGAATGCTGTCCTTCTGGGCAAAGGTGATGGGGACTGCCCTCTCCACAATGGCCCCGTTGGGCACGTGAACCGCCGTGGGATGGTTCTTCTGGGTCTTCCCTCCACCTCCCCTGGTGTTGAATCCCCCCATGGTGAGGGGACCCTGGGCCACTGCATACACCTTACCGTCGGGACCCAGCAGGGGGGTCATTATTAGGGTGCCCCCTGCGAGGCTGTCTGCATCCCCCACCGAGGCCACGTCTATGTCTATCTCCATGCCGGGTTTGGCAAAGGGGGGCAGCTTGGCAGTCACCATCACCGCCGCCACGTTGCCCACGTCCACCTTGTCTGCTGGAACCCTTATCCCAAAGTGCTCCAGCATGTTGGCTATGCTCTGGTAGTAGCTCTTTGTGTCGTCCCCCGTGTCGTCCAGGCCCACCACTATCCCGTAACCGGTGAGCATATTCTCGCGGGCCCCCTCAACGTGGGTTAGTTCCTTTATCCTTACGCACCAAGCCCTCTGGGGAATCACCAGAAGCAGCAGTAAAGCTACCACCAACGCCGTCGCCGTCCATCTCAACCTCGTTCTCAGCATGGCTGCCTCCCCATCAGAACGGCCAGAAGAAGAGCAGCAGCTTGGTGAAGAGTCCCGGCTGCTGGCTCTGCGACACTATTCCCTCGCCCTGGTAAATGATCTGGGCGTTGGCCACGTACTCCGAGGAGATGGTGTTGTCGGGAGAGATGTCCTGGGGCCGTATTACGCCCCTGATGGCGATAACCTTCCTCTCGCCGTTCACGAAGAGGTCCCTGCGTCCCTCGATCACCAGGTTCCCGTTGGGCAACTCCTCAATCACCAGGGCCGCTATCCTGGTCTCCAGGGTGGTGCTCTGGGTGTTCTTGCCTTTGCCCTTGAACTCCGCCTTGGAGCTCATGTCCATGAGGGTAGAGGGATCCTTCACTCCGAAGAGGGCAGAGATCTCGTCCTTCAGGCCAAAGAGCTTGGTGAGCTTGGTGTTGGCCGACCACTCCCTGTTGTTCTCGGCCTTGGCGTCGTCAGAGGAAGAGGCCGACTCCTTCACTATTATGGTCACCATGTCGTTCACGTGGCGCGCCCTGAAGTCGGCAAAGAGGGTCTTGTTCACCTTTCCCTTGGTCACCAGAGAACCCTCGCTCATGTAGGCCTGATCCAGGGGAAAACGGTCCCTCTGCCTCGGGTGCTCCTCCCAGGTCTTCAGGGGAGGGGCCTCCCTGAAGGTCTCCATCATGGCCTGCTTGCTTGCACAGCCGGTACCAAGAAGACCCGCAACCAGCAACAACAGACAGAGCCGTTTCATCGTCAGCCTCCTATCTCCACGACTATCCTGTCGTGACCCGCCACCACTCCCGAGAAGCTCCTGCCAGTGGCGATGTTCTGCAGGGGTATCTCGTCGCCGAGGGTCCCCGACTTAAGGGCCTTGGCCTTGGCAAGAATCACGATGTCTCCGGCCTCCACGCTAACGGTGACAAGGTCGCCCCGTTTCACCAGAACCGTCTTCTTCACCAGGCGCGGGGTGATGATGGAACCAGCAGAGATGTGCCTGCTGGCGGTCATTCCCACCACCTGGGTGGGATCCGTGATGGCAGAAAGCACCTCCTTGGGAGCAAATATGTCCCGGCGCAACACCAGGTCGCTCTGGGAGAGCACCCTTCCCCTGTCTATCTCGTGGGCCGCTGCCACCACGGTGGCCTCTACGCCAAACCTCACCTTAACCCATGCCGTGCGCCCGTTCTCTCCCGCCACCAGAAGTGAGGTCTCGCCCCTCTGCCATCCACCGGTGTGCCTTAGGATGTGGAAAGGGGCATGGAGGCGGGACAGGGTTCGTCCCGCCTCAACCTCAATGATCTTAACCGGGCTTCCCACCACGTCCTCCAGGTACCCAGCCGCCTCGTGGGCGAGGGTGCCCGCAGATGCCGCGGAGAAGACACCAACAAGACCAAAAAACAAGGTGAAGCAGCAGGAGAAGAGCAACACAGCAGGCAGCTTCAATCCCGTTCTACGCCCCATCATGGCCCTTTACCTCCTCAGGTTGTTGGCAATGCGCAGCATGTCGTCTCCGGTCTGAATCGTCTTGGAGTTGGCCTCGTAGGCCCTCTGCGCCACGATGAGGTTCACCATCTCTTCCACGGTGTCCACGTTGGACATCTCCACGTACCCCTGGGCCAGGGTGCCGAACTGGTCTTCCCCCGGGGTTCCCACGGTGGCAGGACCAGAGGAACCTGTCTCCAGGAAGAGGTTGCGGCCTATGCTCTTGAGGCCGGCGGGATTCTGGAAGGTGGCTATCTGGATCTGGCCCACCTGGGTGTAATCGGTGTTTCCCGGCTGGAGTACGCTTACGGTCCCGTCCTCTCCAATGGAGATGTCTATCGCGTCAGAGGGGATGGTGATGGCAGGCTCCAGGAGGTACCCGTCAGAGGTCACCATCCGTCCCTGGTCGTCAATCTTGAAGGCACCAGACCTCGTGTAGGCTGTATCGCCGTTGGGCAGGGTGATCTGGAAGAAACCCTTGCCCTCTATTGCAATGTCCAGAGGGTTGTCGGTGAGCTTGAAGTTACCCTGCAAGAAGATCTTCTCCAGGGCAGCGGGACGCACTCCCAATCCCACCTGGATTCCCGTGGGAATCTTGGTGTTGGCGGTGCTGTCTGCCCCGGGTGGCCTCAAGGTCTGGTACATGAGGTCCTGAAAGTCGGCCCTGGTCCTCTTGAACCCAACAGTGTTGACGTTGGCGAGGTTGTTGGAGATCACGTCGATGTTAAGCTGTTGGGCCCTCATTCCCGTAACTGCCGTCCACAATGCCCTCAACATAGCTGCTCCTCCTGCTCTAACCTCTTATTTTTATCCAACCCGTCCAACCTCGGTGACCGTGGCTCTGGTCACGTCTTCGAAGGTTATCTGTATGGCCTTCTGGCAGCTCTCGTAGTGCCTGAAGGCGTTTATCAGCTCCACCATGGACCTGACCGCGTTCACGTTCGACTTCTCAACGTAGCCCTGCAACACCTGGTTCTCGTCAGGATCACGGGAGTAACCGAGATTCGCCGGGTCTTTTGGAACGAACAGGGTGTAACCGGCCTTCTCCAGAACCTGGTTGTAGGGCTCCTTGAAGTCTCTCACGTCTATCTCTCCCACCAGGGTACCATCCACCACCACCCCGCCGTCGTATCGGATCACCACCTCTTTCGTGGTGTCGTCTATGGTGATTGGTTCGGGCGGCTGACCCTCGGGCACCCTCTTCATCACCGGATACCCGTCGTCGGTCACCAGGTACTTGGTAGCGGGATCCACGTGGAATATGCCCTTGCGGGTGAAGGCGTATCCCTTGTCGGTCTGAACCATGAAGAATCCCCTTCCCCTGATGGCCACGTCAAAGGTGTTCCCCGTCTCCTGGAGGGGTCCCTCAGAGAAGTTCACGTAGTGCTCGTCTGGAAAGACGATGGGATTCTTTGCGTCGAAAGGATCGGGAGAAGAGGGTTCCTCGGGGGCCAGAGCCGATTGAGGAATGGGAGAGGGAGGATCCTGGGGATAACCCTTCACGTACCCGTGGGTGAGAAGGTAGTCCGAGAAGGTCATTCCATCGGCCTTGTATCCCGGGGTGTCAACATTGGCGATGTTGTTGGCGATGACGTCTATTCTTCTCTCGCCAACCACCATTCCTGCTGCGCCTGTGTACAAGCTGCTAATCATTCCTCTCTCCTCCTGTCCAAAAGCAAAGAGCAAAGAGCGTGCCATAACTCGCCAAGCACGGTGGCCAACTCAAAATATGGGGCTTACACTATTAGGAACAACCACATCTTGTTTAGGCAAGGGATGAGAGAGAAGCAGGGAAACCCCAACGGGGAAATTTTTTTCTCACCCACCGCCCACCAACAGAGGCCTTATGACGAGCGCAGACCACTACCCGGGCGCGAGACCAAACGCACCAAACCATCGGCACAAGATCCACCCCGCCAAAACAGAAGAGGCGGCCCTTTCGGGTCGCCCTATCATTCACGGCCATAACAGAAACCCATCCCCCAAAGGCCCTTCAATAAAGAATCGTTATTTGACCACGCCGTTGAGATCACCCCTAAAATCTCCTGAGAAACGGAAAGGAGGCGATCCAAGATGAAGGATCTCAGGAAGGTGATCTGCCTCGTTCTTGCAGCGGGGGTGATGGCAGGGTTCACCGCAGGCAAAAGCAAGCTGTTCAGCGCAATTCTGGGAGACCACGCAGCGGTGCCAGAGGTGTCCACGGCAAGACTGATCGACATTCTGAACCATCACCGCGGAGTGGTGATCGACGTCCGACCTCCCCACGAATACGCCATGAGTCACATTCCAGGGGCAATCAACATCTGGGAGAACGATCTGGTTGGAGTGATCACCAAGAGGTTTCCAAAGAAAGATGCCTTTATCGTCACCTACTGCAACGGAATACACTGTGGGAAGAGTCGCAGGGTGGCAAAGTCACTCCGCAATCTGGGTTACTCAAACGCCCACCGCTACCAGTTGGGAATACCCATGTGGAGGGCACTCGGCTTACCATGCGAGGTATCCCTGGAAGGGATTAAAGAGATCTACGAGAAAGACCACACCGCTTGGTTTATCGACGCCAGACCCCGTGCCCTCTTTGCAAAGGGCAGCCTTCCCGGGGCAAAAAACGTGGCGCGTGGGGAGGTGAAGCAGGCCAAGAAAGACGGCAGGCTACCCTACCTCTTCGACCACAACACCAGGGTGGTGGTGTTTGGCAGCAACGGCGAAGAGGCCAAGGCCCTGGCAGAGGAACTCTGCAACAACGCCTTTCACAATGTGAGCTACTATCCCGGAAGGTACGAGAAGGTGGTCACGGCACTCAGGTAGTCCCGCTCCCCTTGCTCCCCCCAGGGTCAGAAGTGATAAAAGGGTTTAAGGGGTGGAGGGGCATGGCAAACGACCCGAGTAATTCAGCGGGAGAGTAGCCTAACCGTGAAGTCGTCAAAAGAGGTGGCCGCATCGGCCTTGGTCCAAAGTCCCACCCCACCAGGTCCTGCGAAGACGTTCAAGGAGCCCTGGAGAAGCAGTCTCCCGTTGAGGTAGCACCGGAAAGCCTCGCCTTTCTGAATCACCCTCATGGTAACCCACTGGCCTGGGGGAAGGTGTACCTGGGCACTTGCAACCTGGTGACGCACACCGTTCTTCACGTAGTACGCTCTGAAGTTGTCCTCCAAGGGATTGAAACGGGCAACGTAGTAGTTGTTTCTGTCCTGAACCCTCCACATCACTCCTCCACCTTGGTCTATCCTTCCAGAGTTGGCCTTGAGCTTCACGGTGATCTCGCCGTCCAGGAAAGAGACCCCTCGTGTCCAGCAGAGGTTAAAGGTACCCCAAGACCGGTGGTTCACCCTTGTCAGCGAGAGGACCTTAGGAGGAGAAGGAGCGGTTGTATCCTCGATCACCTCCCATGTGGCAAGGGGAGACTGTCTGCCCGTGGCCTCCACCTTCCATCCCCTTGGCAGATCTCCCAAGGAGACGGAGTCGAAGTTCCAGAGCATGGTAGCAGGGTGCTCGGCAGACGAAGCCACAGAAACTCCAAGGACCACCAACGCTAACGCAACAACCCAACACCACCGCCTTTGTAGTGCCAACTCTCAACCCTCCTTTCTTCTACCTCTCTGCCACGGCCACCCTCCGCCCAGAGAGAAACGAATGATCCGACGAACCTTGGGATAAGGCCTCAGGTCGCCTTGCCCATGGCCTTTAAACGAATGGTCCTCTCCACGGCGTGGTCCATCAGTCCGAGCCGCCCCCAGCCGTCGGCCCTGAGAAGGCAGCTGTCGCATGTTCCACAGGGTGGCTCCTCCCCACGGTAACAAGAGAGGGTTAGGGAGTAGTCAGCACCCAGGGAGAGCCCCAAAGCAATGATCTCGGCCTTGCTCAAGGAGATGAGGGGGGCGTGTATAGCAAAGGGCCTACCCTCTACCCCCGCCTTGGAGCCCAGGGTGATGGCCCTCTCCATGGCGTCCAGGAACTCCCGCCTGCAGTCGGGGTATCCAGAGTAGTCAATGGCGTTCCAGCCACCCACCAGATGGGATATCCCCTTCACCTCGGCGTAGGCGGCTGCGATGCTAAGGAATATGCCGTTTCTGAAGGGCACGTAGGTGACGGGAATCCCGTTGCTTCCAATCACCTCAGAGGCACTTCTTCGCCTGGGTATCGGTATGTCCCTCTGGGTGAGGGCCGAACCTCCTATCTCGCCCAGGTTCACCTTGAGCACCTTGTGGGAAGCCACTCTGGCCCTCTTGGCAATGGCCTCTGCCCGCTCCACCTCCGCCAAATGGCTCTGGCCGTAGTGGAAGGTTAGGGTGTGAACCCGCTTGAACCTCTCTTTTGCCCAGTAGAGGGCAGTGGTGGAGTCGAGCCCACCGGAGAGAATCACCAATGCCTCTTGGCTCTTCACCTCACGACCCTCCCGCTGCTCCAGAGCGAGACCGATCCCTCCAGCAACCCGTCCAGGTGGGCAGTGGAGTTCAAGAGGGTGACCTTTGGAACCAAAAGGCCAAAGAGCAGCCTAGAGATGGAGGCGTTGTCGAGCCTGAACCTCCAGAGGCTGTTGAGGCTCATCTGCAGAACGTCAGCAATGATCACGCTAAGCACTCCCCCGTGTGAAACCACCACGATCTCCCCCGAAGGATGAGACTCTACCAGCTCTCGGAAGATAGAAAGCACCCTCTCCCTGAAGGCATTCAAGGGTTCTGCTCCTGGTATTCTCGCTTCCATGGGAGAGGAGTACCAGAGCTCCAGGGTATGTGGATCGCTGGCCTTTATCTCTTCTATCTCCTTACCCTCCCACTGGCCGAGGCTCACCTCTCTCAGCCCTTCCACGGGCTTCGGCTCCATGCCCATAACCTCTCCCATCTCCTCTGCAGTCTGCAGGGCCCTGAGGAGGTCGCTGGTGTAGATGGCATCCACCTTCCTTCCCTTCAAGGCCTCCCCTGCAGCCCTTGCCTGGGCACGACCCTGGGGAGTTAGGGGCGAGTTGGTGTGACCCTGAACCCTTCCCATGGCGTTGTACTCAGACTGACCGTGCCTCACCAGGTGAACCGTGAGCAGCTCTCCCATCTACCCCTCCAGGATCCTCTTCAAGGCGTTCACGCCCGCCGAGAGCCGTCTCTTGGCAACTTCCTCGTTCTCCCCAAAGGCGGTGATGCGAACGGCGATGTTGGCGTTCTGGTGAAACCCCGTGGGGAGGGTCTTCAGGTAGACCCCCTCTACCTCCTCCATCACCCTCCTGGTCAACCGGCAGAGCAGAGACTCGTCTTCAACACCGCTGTTCACCTCCCTGGTGAGTACCACCCTGCCTCCCTTCTCACCCACCAGCTTGACCAGCCTCTCTCTGGCGCTTCCATCGAATATGCCCTTCAGCTCTGAGGGGACGCCTGGCAGGGAGAGAACCACGGCCTTGGAAGTCTCAAGCCAGGAACCCGGTGCGGCCCCTACTGGATTGGGCAAGGGTTCCGCCCCCTTGGGAAGCATGGCCATCTTCCGCCTCTCCTCCCACAACCCGCTCCTCTTTATCTTTCCCTCCCGGTGAAGCCTGTTGTAGGTCTCCTCCACCATGCCCAGGGCCTCTTCGTTCAGCTCCATGGGAAGGCCGCAGGCATCTGCCACAGCCCTAAGGGTGAGGTCGTCGGGGGTTGGACCCATTCCCCCCGTGGTCACGACGAGGGAGAACCCCCTTTCGATGTAGTCTCTAATCACACCGGAGATCTCCTCTGCCACGTCGTCCACCACGGTCACCCTCTCGAGCTGAAAACCCAAGGAGGTGAGCTCTCCTGCAAGCCAATGGCTGTTGGTGTCCAGGGTGTAACCAAGGAGCAGCTCCTTGCCAACTGAGACTATTCCCGCCCTCATCTCACACCTTCATTCCCCGTGGCGAGTAACCACTCTCTGGCCCGGGCAGGGGAGCCACGGGATTAGCCAAGGTGAAGCGTCCCGAGCGTATCCACTCCTTGAGAATGTTGGCTATCTCCAGGGCCTTGGAGTAGCTGGAGATGGGGGCGGTGGGAACCTCCTTCTCCCCAATCCTGATGCTACCAGAGCGCAGCTCTGCGTAGCTCACCCTGGCAAGGGGCTCACCCCCTCCCATGGAGTAGCTACCGTAGTCAATCACCTCGGTAAATATCTCAGAGTCCCTAACCCCGGTGAACCGCGCCATCTCTTCGTCAAGTATGGGTATGGGTATCCCTATGCCCAC
Organism: uncultured Aquificales bacterium; assembly: GCA_964569095.1. Taxonomy (GTDB): domain Bacteria; phylum Thermosulfidibacterota; class Thermosulfidibacteria; order Thermosulfidibacterales; family JALWSI01; genus JALWSI01. The sequence continues at coordinate 1,653 of CAZMTB010000065.1, read as the reverse complement.
CGCCAGACTCGCCCCGTAGCCAACCATGCTGACTCCCCGCAACCACTTGGGACTCATCTGCTTCAGATCTCCCATAACAGCCAAGGTGCCAGCAGGGGCCATAACCACCCCGTTTGGTCCCCTGGGGGCACAGGGGTTGTGCTGGGTGCCGTGAGAGATGACGTGACCCACACCTCCTCCAAGGAATATCCTGGTTCCCACCCCGATGGTTCGGTAGTAGGGATCGTTGAGCAAGGGACTAAGCTGGCCGGCACTACAATAGGTGGCGTTGCCCAGATCGGGCTTGAGCATACCCATGTAGGTGTAGATGAGCCTGTCGGTGGCATTCACCGCACAGGCGTAGTTCTGGTAGCAGTTTCGGGGATTGAGCAGCATGGCCTCGTTCACCGTATCCTTAGTAATCACCGTCTCCAGCTCCCGCCGTGGATAGCAGTCGGTGCCGTAACCGGTGGCCCTCAGGATTATCTCCTTTCCAGCTACGAAGTCCTCGATAACGTGTCCCCCACCGTAGCGGAACATGCCAGGATACACCTTGTTTCTTGGGTCGTCCGCGGGAAGCGAGGTGGCCCCCAGATAGACATCAACCGCCGCAAGCCCGCCGTAGGCCGGCACCCCGTTAAACCAGGCCTGTTCAATTTTTATCTTGGGCAGCGGATGTCCAAGGTTGAAGAGGGCACCGGAGGAGCACATGGGGGCGAAGGTTCCCGTGGTGACCACATCAACCTCCTTTGCGGCCCTTTCAGGACCCTTTTCCTCCACGATGGCGATCATCTCTTCGGCGTTCACCACAACGACCTCCCCCGAAGCGATGCGCCTGTTGATCTCTTCTATGCTCTTTCTAACGCCTCCCATGGGACTACGCTCCTCCTCGGTGCGGGTTCAAAAGGTTGGCAGGCAAGTTACAGCAGCAGGGTTGGGGGTGCAATAGTGGTCAAGGCTTGAAGAGGGCAGAGAAGGTTAGACCTCGGGGGGTGTTGGAGATGGAGAAGCTGCCCGAGTGTAAGCGGACGGTCTCGTGGAAGATGGCAACGCCCCAATGGGGAAAGGCTCTCTCTGCGGAAGAGGCCCTCCAGGGCTCCAACATGGAGAGAATCAGGCCCTCCTCCACCTTCAGGTCCGGCAGGAGAAGGTAGAGCTCCCATCCCTGCAGGGTGGGATTGCCCTCCACCTGGAGCCTCGGATGCTGTACTCCCCTATCCGTGGCCAGCTCTGCAACACCCTTTATCAAGAAAAACAGGCCTTTGCGAAACGTCTCTGGGTCGCCCCTCACCACGAAACGGGCCCTGGGGTGAACGGACCAGTCCACAGAAATCCCACTGAACACCTCCCGCATCCGGTGCTCGCTGGGCACCTCTCCTTTGGCAAAGAGTATGGCCGCCTTCTGAAGCTCAGTGGGAAGGTCAATCTCGTGGCTGTAGGATATTCCCCCTTTCACCTTGATGTAGTAGGTGTACTCGGATACCGCATCCTCCAAGGAGAATAGAGACCTGTAAATGTAAGAGAGGTAGAGCCTCTGATCGTCGTTCAGGGGATGGTCTTCCAGGAGCTTCAGGAACCCGCCCATGGGCATCAACGAGTTCCTAACCGTGTGAGCCATGTAAGAGGAGATACCCGCCAGTACCTGGTACTGCTCAGCCATCCTCGTATGCGTCA
>CAZMTB010000064.1:0-1586 GCA_964569095.1 uncultured Aquificales bacterium | reverse complement strand
ATTACTCGCCGAAGCGATCCCGCCAGGCATGCTATAGGCCATTTTTTGTGGAAGAAACAGATCTTATCTAAAGATATTCAGTGGTTCTGGTATGATCCTATCACTTTCTTTCTTGAAGCAGCTCGCCTTACGCGTTTCTATCTGCATTGTTTTCCTAAATCTCCGGAAACTTTGTGGCCTAATTCTTGGTTGGGTTGCTTGTTAGTTGGTATGAATATTCCTGTGGGTGTTGCTTGGTGGCTTTATGATAAGTTGCTGTTTAAAGTTGAAGGTAGCACGCGAGGTTCTTGATAGTACAACAGGGGATTGTTCTATAAACATAGTCGTGGTGGCTAAGAAGAAGTAGACATAATCGTGTGCGGCATAGCCGGATTTATACCTTCTCGCTGTGGTTCCCTCGATAACCTCCGGGTCATTGCTCGAAATATGGTATCGACCCTGCACCACCGGGGGCCGGACAGTTGGGGAGTGTGGAGTGAGCAGTCTTCCGGCGTTGTCCTTGCCCATGCCCGCCTTGCCATAATTGATCTCTCCCCCTCCGGCCACCAGCCCATGGTCTCTGCATCTGGCCGGTTCGTGCTCGTCTTCAACGGAGAGATCTACAACTTCCAAAGGCTTAGAAGGGAACTGGAGGATGCAAACCAGGCCCCCGAGTGGCGTGGATCGTCTGATACCGAGGTGTTGCTCGCCGCCTTTGAGGCCTGGGGGGTCAGGCTTACCTTGCAGAGGTCTGTTGGCATGTTTGCCTTTGCCCTGTGGGACCAAAAGGAGAGAATCCTCTTCTTGGCCCGGGACCGCATGGGCGAAAAGCCGCTCTACTACGGCTGGCAAGGGGGCACCTTTATGTTTGCCTCTGAGTTGAAGGCCCTTAGAAGGCACCCTCACTTTGAGGGTGAGATAGACCGAGGTGCCCTGGCTCTCTACCTTCGCCACAACTACGTGCCTGCCCCGTACTCCATCTACAGGGGAATCAAAAAACTGCTGCCCGGCCACTTGTTGGAGGTGAGGCTTTGCGGAAGTGGCGAGTGGAGAGAGAGCCTTGCCCCTTACTGGAGTTTAAAGGAGGTTGCAAGCAGGGGAATGAGATTCCCCTTTGACGGTACTCCCGGCGAGGCAGTGGACGAGCTGGAGCGGTTGCTCAAGCAGGCGGTGGCGGGACAGATGGTGGCCGACGTTCCGCTGGGGGCCTTTCTTTCGGGCGGATACGATTCTTCCACCGTGGTGGCACTCATGCAGGCACAGAGCGATCGTCCCGTGGACACCTTCACCATAGGGTTTTACGAGAAGGAGTACAACGAGGCCGGGTACGCGAAGGCCGTGGCCAGTCACCTTGGTACCAACCACCACGAGCTCTACCTTACCCCCAAGGAGGCCATGGAGGTGATTCCCGACTTGCCTCAAATCTGGGACGAGCCTTTCGCAGACTCCTCCCAGATTCCCACCTTCCTGGTTAGCAGGTTTGCCCGTACCAGGGTGACGGTGAGCCTCTCTGGTGATGGTGGGGACGAGCTCTTTTTTGGATATCGGCGCTACTTCAGGGCGCTGGGAAGCTGGAGGGTGGTGGGAAGGGGACACTACTCTCTGAG
>CAZMTB010000063.1:0-9242 GCA_964569095.1 uncultured Aquificales bacterium | reverse complement strand
TAGTCGTCGGTGGTACGAACGAAGTGGTCGTTGGTGATGTCTAACCTCTTCCAAAGCTCTTGAAACCGCTTCACCATCTCGTCTGCCAGGCTCTTGGGGGTTCTTCCCTTCTCCTTGGCAGCCTTCTCCACCTTCTGGCCGGGTTCGTCGGTACCCGTCAAGACGAAGACCTCGTGGTTCGTCCCCCTCTTGAAACGGGCCATCACGTCTGTGGCAATGGTGGTGTAGGCGTGACCTATGTGAGGCACGTCGTTCACGTAATAGATGGGGGTGGTAACGTAATAGCTCTTCAACGCTCTTCCTCCCGTTTAACCGTTTTTGTTTCCCTTATTGCGCCCACCCTTGGAACGCCTAAGGTAGAACCTCTTGTTGCGATTCTTCTGCGAACCGCGCTTGCCAGAGTTGCCCTGCGTTCCCTCCGAGGCCCTCTCTTCTTTTACCCTCTTATCCTTCTGCTGGCCACCTTTGGCAGCCTTCTCGCCTGGGCCCTTGGAACCGCCCTTCTGGGACTCCTTCTTCTGCTTCTGACCCCTGGAACGCCCCCTCTTCTTCTGCTGCTCCTGGGCAGAGGCCTTCTCTGCCTCTCGCTTACGCCTCTCAGCCTCCAGCTCGGCCTCCTTCAGCTTCTCCTCCAGGGAGTCGTCCTCCTCTTTGAAAGAGATTTCGAAGGAATCGGTTCTCTTCCTCTCTTCCACATCCTCCTGGACCTCTTCCTCCTCCGCCAGGGGAGGCAACCCCTTTATGTTTTTGCGCGGTACGGCAACCTGTCCCCTGTCTCCCTCAACCGAGATGAACACCTTGCGGTCCATTATGTTCACGCTGACCACATGGCCCTTCACCCCGTCCACCGTCTCCACGGTCTCCCCTATCTTGGGATAGTATTGGCACATCTCCTTGTAGTAACCGTGCTCGAAACCGAGACAGCAGACCAGGCGTCCACAAAGGCCCGAGATCTTGGTGGGATTGAGAATGACGTACTGGTCCTTGGCCATCCTGATGGAGACGGGATCGAAACTCCTCAACACGCTGGCACAACAGATCACCCTCCCACAGGGACCTATCCCCCCCACCATCTTGGCCTCGTCCCGTATCCCTATCTGCTTCATGTCAACCCTGGTCTTGTACTTGCGGGCCAGATCCCTAACCAGGTTCCTGAAGTCCACCCTCTCCTCGGCGGTGAAGTAGAAGATGATCTTCTTCCGATTCAGGGTGACGCTAACGTGAACCAGTTTCATGGGAAGGTTGTGAACGGATATCCTGTGGAGGCAGTACGAGAAGGCCTCCCTCGCCAGCTCTCGGTTCTCCTCCGCCCTTGCCAGGTCCCTCTCTGTAGCCTTGCGCTTCACCGCATCCACGAAGGAGGGAAGGTCTTCCACGGGCACATCCAAAGGACCTTTGGCCACTATGCCTATCTCGTCTCCCCCACTCTCGTGCTCAACCACAACGAGGTCTCCAAGGTTGAGCTCCAACCTGCCCGGATCGTAGGGAACCAGGGAACCGGCCCTCGAGAAGGTGACGTAAACCACCCGTCTCGAGTTGCCACGCTGCACCTCTGCACGCCTTTCATCTATCTCCAACGGAGAGTTTCCGGTCTCCACCTTTAAAATCCTCCTGAAAACTATATTCCGACGAGGCTCTCAATCACCAACTGGGGATTGAGGTTGTACACGAACATCTCCTCCTGGAGCAAGGTTAGCCTCTCGTAGAGCCTCACCAGGCGATCAGTCACACTCCCTTGAAGCATTCTCTCCCTCACAATTCCGTGAAGCACAAAGAGAAAACGCCTCACCTCCTCCTTCTCCCTAACCCACCCCTTCTTTCCCCGGGAGTACCTTCCAACAACATCCACCCAGCGTCCCCTGCCCTCAACCACCAAAAGGGCTGCCTCTCTCAGTTCGTCCCTGTTAGGAGAAGAGAAGATCTCCAACAGTCTACCCGGAGAACCATCAAAGACCCCCTCTATCCCTTCCAGCTCTACCTCCAATCCTCTCCCCTTCAAGACCTCCTGGGTCTCTTCGGGAGAGAGGGGAGAGAACCACACCACCTGGCACCTCGACCTTATGGTGGGCAGCAGCCACATGGGATTGGCAGTAACCAACACGATTACCGCCGACGGGGGAGGTTCCTCCAAGGTCTTCAAGAAGGCATTGGCCGCGGGTATGTTCATGGTATGGGCATCGTCTATCAACAAGGCCTTCCTGCTGCCCTCCAAGGGTTTCAAGCTTAGCCACTCTTGAACATCACGAACGGTGTCGATGGAGACCACGCCCTTCTCTGGAGAGACCTCCCTAAGGTCAACGTGTATCCCCTTGGCAACCCTCTCGCAGGAGACGCACTCCAAACACGGCCGCTCTCCCCCAGCCTGGCAGAGAACGCCCGCAGCAAACCATCGGGCCACCATGAATTTGCCCACTCCCTCCTTACCCGTGAAGAGGTAGGCCTGGCCGAACCTCCCTGCCTTGAGCAGCCGGCCAAGGGAAGAGAGAACCCTCTTGTGACCCACGGGCTTCAAGGAGAGGCTTTCCATTGAAGGCTAAGGGGCTATCACCTCTACGCCCATGTATCGGCGCAGGGCCTCTGGAATCACCACGCCACCGTCTTCCCTCTGGTAGTTCTCCAGGATGGCAAGAAGAGTCCTACCAACTGCAAGACCTGACCCATTGAGGGTATGGAGATATTGAGACTTACCACCCGATTTTGGCTTGTACCTTATTCCCGCCCTCCTGGCCTGGAAATCCTCGCAGTTGCTGCAGGAGGATATCTCTCGGTAGCGGTTCTGGGAAGGCACCCACACCTCGATGTCGTAGGTCTTCGCTGAGGAGAACCCCAGATCGCCGGTGCATAGCTCCACCACCCGGTAGGGAAGCCCAAGAAGCTGCAGCACCTCTTCCGCGTCCCTCACCAGCTTCTCCAGCTCCTGGTAGGAGCTTTCAGGGGTGGTAAACTTAACAAGCTCAACCTTGTTGAACTGGTGCTGGCGAATTATCCCCTTCACGTCCTTGCCGTGAGAACCTGCCTCCCTGCGAAAGCAAGGGGTGTAGGCGGTGTAGTAGAGGGGAAGCTGCTCCTCCTTCAAGGTCTCGTTCCTGTGGAGGTTCACCAACGGAACCTCTGCAGTGGGGATGAGGTAGAGGGAGTCACGCTCGCACAGGTAGAGCTCGTCCTTGAACTTCGGAAGCTGGCCAGACCCGTACATGGTCTCCCCGTTCACCAGCACAGGAGGCATGATCTCGGTGTAACCGTGCCTCTCTGTGTGAAGGTCTAGCATGAAGGCTATCAGGGCCCTCTCCAGACGGGCCCCAAGGCCCTTGTACACCACGAAGCGGGAACCCGACAGTTTCGAAGCCCTTTCGAAGTCAAGGATATCCAGCCTCTTGCCAATCTCGTCGTGGGAGAGGGGCTCAAAGGAGAACTCCCTGGGTTCTCCCCAGGTACGCACCACTGGGTTGTCCTCCTCCCCCTCTCCTATGGGAACAGACTCGTGGGGAGGATTGGGAATCAACGCCAAGAAGGCGTAGAGCTCCTCGTCCAGAGCCTTAACCCTCTCCTCCATCTCCTTGATGGTGTTGGAGAGCTCCTTCATCTCGGCGGTTATTCCAGATATATCCTCACCCTGGGCCTTCCTTCTGCCTATCTCTTTGGAGACCTCGTTTCTCTTGCGCTTCAAGGCCTCCACCTCGGTTATTCTGCTTCTCCTCTCTGCGTCTATTTGGTCAAAGCGCCCAAGATCCAGGGTAGAACCCCTGCTTTTGAGCCTCTCTTCAAACCAGCCGCGGTTCCTCCTCAGCTTGGCAAGGTCAACCATACTCTCTTCTCCTTCCAGTACCTTCAGCCTCTGCTCAGCCCGGTTTATAGGTTAGTCCCCGTGTACAGGCAAGGTGACCCAAAGGATATGCTCTCATCGGCAGCTCCATCGTTTCAACGGCAACCGCGCAACAGCCAACCTGGAGGAATAAGGCATCAGAATACCACTGTAATATCAGCACTTTATCATATTTGTGAAAAATAGTGCATTTTCACCCTTGCAGAGGAGAGGATCCATCTTAGTTTATACCAACAGGGCGGTCTCCCAAAACCAAGGTGAGAGGAGGTAGTCAAAGTATGCCAATGGTAAAGTGGGCGAGAGAGAGAGAGAAGTGGAGAACGGGCCTGAAGATGAGGTTCGCCTTTGGTGGACCGGAGCTCAGCAAGACAGTGTTCGGTGGAACCGAGCGGGTACCCGTGGTGTTTGGCGGAACTGAACCCTCCCCGGTGATCTACGGAGGCAGGGAGCCCGTTCTGGTGGTGTACGGAGGGACAGAGCCAGTGCCCGTGGTGTTTGGTGGAGTCCCGGAGTTTCCCCCGGTGGACATCTATGACGACGGCGACAATGTGGTTGTGAAGGCAGACATCCCGGGATTCAAAAAGGAAGAGATAGAGGTTCACTTCAAGGAGAACGACCTGATCATCTCGGGCAAAAGGGAGAAGCTGGAAGAGGAAGACGAGGAGAGGTACTACCGCTACGAAAGGTACTTCAGCACCTTCTCAAGGGTCATTCCCATCCCGGTACCCGTGGACTGCAGCAAGGCAAAGGCAAAGTTTGAGAATGCCGTGCTGGAGATAACCATTCCCAAGGTGGCGGGGGAAGAGCCTACCCCCATTCCCGTGGAGTGAGAGAAGGGTGAGAGAGGGGAACCCGAACGAGACCGCCCTTTCCAACTCCCTCCCTTCTCCACCCACAAGCGGATCATCCCCCCATACCAACCAATCTCAGCAATAGGGCAACACCGAGCGGAATGGAGATGTTGTCGTCAACCCTCCACGGAATGGTCTCTATCAATGCACCGGCTACGGCAGAGAGCAGGGCGTAACCAACGGGAAGAAACAACATCGAGAGGAGAAAGGCAGCAGCGGCAAAGGCTGAGCTTCCCTCGATAGACAACCTGGCATTCCAAGGAAGGGGATGTTCTCCAAAGGCCCTTCCCACGACCGTGGAGGCAGAGTCACCTGCCGCCAAGGCGGCAACTCCCCCTGCAGCAGCGAGGGAAGGGAAGAGCAGAACGGTGGTTCCAACGGCAGCACCGTAGAGAATTGCCCCCTTTCCGGGAAGCCTATTCCTGTCCTCAGGACGATCCAATAGCCTCAATAAGGGTTCCAGGTAGGGCACCTCCCTCTCCCGGTACCGCAAGGAGAGCCACAATCCCAATCCCGAGAGAGCCAACAACACCGCTCCCACGGGCCTTCCCCACTGCAGGGTGGCCCAGGTGATGACCAACCCGTTGACCAGATGGTAGAGCTGCCTTGGAATCTCCTTTTGCACCCTCTCAAATCTGCTCATGGCTACAACCTATCCCATTGCGCAGAGGTCAACAAGGCGCTTGCACCCAAGAGCCGCCACCAATAGAGTGAAGGCAAATCCCGGGGAGGTAGATATGGAGAGGATACGGCTCGGGTTCTCGTTCTGTCCCAACGACACCTTCATCTTCGGGGCACTGGCCAAGGGTATGGTGAAGCCCGAAGGCATGGAGATAGAGCCCGTAATGGCAGACGTTGAAGAACTCAACTCGCTGGTGTTGCAGGGAAGAATAGAGGTCAGCAAGGTGTCTGCCCACACCTTGGGATACGTGATCAACTCTTATGTCTTACTAGATGTGGGAGGGGCCCTGGGAGAGGGCTGTGGCCCCCTCATCGTGGCGAGATCAGGCACCGCTCTGAAGGGTATCAGACGCATTGCCGTACCCGGCCTCCACACCACCGCAACACTGCTTCTGAGGGTGTTTTTCGAGGAGATCCAAGACCTGGTGGTGATGCGCTACGACGAGATCATGCCGGCGGTTCAAAAGGGACTGGTGGAGGCGGGGCTCATCATCCACGAGGGAAGGTTCACCTACGGAGAGTACGGACTGGCGGAGCTGGCCGACCTGGGGGAGCTTTGGGAGAGCAAGACGGGACTGCCCATACCTTTAGGAGGCATAGTGGCCAAAAGGGCCTTGGGCAGAGAGGCCTTGCGGGAGGTAGAGGCCTCCATCAGAAGGAGCCTGGAGTACGCATACGAGCACCGCGACGCCATCTGGCCATTCGTAAAGGAACACGCCCAGGAGATGGAAGACGAGGTCGTCTCCCAGCACATCAGCCTCTACGTGAACCGCTACACCAAGGCACTGGGAGATAAGGGACGCCAGGCCATAGAGAGGCTTCTTGCCTTGGCCCAAGAGAGGCAGATAATACCCCCAGTGGAGACGAGTCCCTTCCTGGACTAAGTGGCATGGCCTTCAGCAAGCCTCTTCACCTCGCTCCAGATGCCTCTTTGGTGGTAGTATTGGCCCCACCTGTAGAAACACTCCACGTAACTCACCTGGGGAGGTATGGAACATGAAGGCTCGCCATTAAACAGGCTCTCCTCCGAGGGCACCAGCACCAGGCATTCCAAGGGTCTTTGCCAACGGGGTAGAAGGCAACCCTTCTCTCCCCAGAAGACGCATCCCCTCTCGGCGGAGAGGGGAAGGGGGAGGGGGATGCCCATGCAGAGCCTGAGTGTGAGGGAGTGGGCATACAACACCTCCCTCATCTCCCACTCTCCCTCCAGATTCCACGCCTGTGCAAACTGGAGGGGATCAAGGTAGAGCCCAGGATGTGCCTGGCAACACAGCCCCCCACAGAGGGAGCAGAGACGAGCATCTTCTACCACGAAGGGCTCCCACCAGCAGCCGTGCATACTTCGGGAACCCTCTGGCACGGGAACCACTAAGTCAGACCACCCTGAGCTCCGTTGAGGTGGCGGTGAGGGACTGGGCCCCAGACTCTCCGATGAGATAGGTGTTCTCTACGCCCACTGCCCCCTCTCCGGGGAATAGAAACTTGGGCTCAACTGCCACAACCATGCCCGCCTTCAGAGGCATGGTGAGCCCCTTGGCGATGAAAGGATACTCGTCTATCTCTGTTCCCACGCCGTGGCCAATAAAGCCGACGCCCACATCACCGTATCCCATGAAGTTCTCGCCGTAGGGACTGCTCTGGGCAATCTTCACCACCTCTTCGTAAACCTCCGCGCCGTCGGCTCCCTCCCTAAGGGCCTCGCTGAGGTAGGCGTGGATGTCGAGAAGCACCCCGTGGGCATCTCTCAGCTTCCGGGAAGGCTCTCCCAGAGCGGCGGTTCTCGTCATGTCCACTAGATAACCCAGGTAGGTACCGAAGTGGTCAAAGATCACCGTATCCCCCCTGGAAAGGGTCTTCCAGCTGGGTCCCTGGGGCATGGCCGCCGAGACTCCCATCCCGTTGATCGGAGCATTCATGTAGCTGGGAACCGCAGCAGACCACCCAGAGAGAACGTGGCCCATGAAGCCCTCCATGCGACCGTTCCTCATGGTCTCACCACCCTCGTGGCCAGCCTTGCGCATGGCCGTGCACACCAGCGAGGCCAGCTCCACCTCAGAGATCCCCTCCTCCATCGCCTCGAGCATGGCGTTGTAGCCAACATCCAGAATCTCTGCGCACTTGCGCATGGTATCTATCTCCCACGCGCTCTTCACCGCCTTCATCTCGCGCAGGAGGGGTGAAGCGTCCTCGAACTCCACCTGGGGCAACAGCTTATTCCAGCGGTTCATTGTGGCAACGGTGATCAGGTCGAGCTCGGTTCCGAGGCGCCTGCCGGCCCCTGCCTCCTGGAGAAGCTCGGGGAGCCTCTTCAACGACCTCAAAGGAACCACGGGCACGGGAGACTCAACAGCCGCCCTTCCGGGGTAACGCACCACGAAGAGCCTGCTCTCCCCCTCGGCGGGAACGAAAAGCAGGGCCTCCTGCTTGGTACCAGAGAGGTAGTAGACGTCTGGCACGTGAAACAAGAGGGCACCATCAAGGCCCGCGTCTCCCAACCTCTTCTGAAAGGCATCCAGTCTCGCCCTGACCTCCTCAACGGGAACCATGGGGGTGTACTCTTTCAGAATCCCACCAAGATCCATTCCACACCTCCTTACTCGCTAAGAGTGAAAAACCCTCAACCGGCAATCGCCCTTTCAAGCCTGGCCAGCACCTGAGGGGGCGAAAGAAGAGAGAGTATCTCGTCCAAAGGAGGACCATGGTGCTCGCCAACAAGGGCAAACCTCACCACAGGCATAACCTCTTTTGGCTTCAATCCCTCTCTTCTCAGCAAGGCCCTCAGACTATCCACCGAGGGTGAACCTCTGCTCCACTCCTCCAGCACCATCGTTAGCAGCCTCTTATCCCCCTCTCCCAGCTCCAGGGGCACCTCGGGCCCCAGCTCGATGGACTCAATCCAGCGGCCCAGATCGCCAAGGGTCTCGCTGTTCTCCCTGGCAACCTCTACCAGGGACATCAACCTCTCTCTAGAAATCTCTGGTATCTCGGAACCTACAAGAACCGCGAGTTCAGAAACATCCATCTTTCTGAGCCAGGCCTTGTTCACAGAAACCAGGTGATCCATGGTGAGAATGGGCGAGGAGAGGCCAAGTTGATCAACCTCAAACTCCTCCACCAATCTCTTAAAACCCAAAGGGGGGGAGAGGTCGGTGTTCCATCCCAAGAGTGCAACTGCGTCAAGAAGGGCCTGGGGTAAGAAACCCATCTCCCTCAAAGTGGCCACTGAAAAGGGAGACTCCCCTTCCCTCTTCTCCATCACACACGACCTTCCCTCCCTCACCAGGGGCAGATGACAATAAAGAGGCACCTCATACCCCAGGGCCTCCAACAGCTTGATCTGGCGGGGCGTGTTGGGGAGGTGATCGTCGCCCCTCATCACGTGGCTCACGCCGAAATCCCCGTCGTCCACCACAACCGCAAGATGGTAGGTGGGGGTTCCATCCCTTCGGAGGATGACGAAGTCCCCCCTTTGGGGCAATGAGACGGAGATCTCACCCCTCAGCAGGTCTCGAAAGGTGACCTCGCCCTCCCCCAATCTAAAGCGGATTGTATAGGCATCTCCCCTGGAGATGCGTCTTCTAACCTGCGAAAGGGGCAACCTGCTACACCTGCCGTCGTAGCCCGGGGGCTCTCCCCTGCGAAGCTGCTCTTCCCGCTGCTTCTTCAACTCTTCAGGGGTGCAGAAACAGGGATAGGCCGCTCCCCTTTCCACGAGCTCCCAGGCGTACTCCTGATAGATCTCCCTTCTTTCTGACTGCCTATATGGTCCATGGGGACCTCCTACATCAGGGCCTTCGTCCCACTTCAAGCCTAACCACCTCAACGCCCGAAGGATCGCCTCTTCGCTTTCCTTGGTAGATCGTGCCCTGTCCGTATCCTCTATCCTT